>JANNTD010000197.1:0-6947 GCA_031403315.1 Planctomycetota bacterium | reverse complement strand
GTCGCTAATAGTTAAGAGCTTTTCAAATTGTCAATGAGCGGTCATTCGCCGGAGTGTTCGGCGATGGTGCGAGTACTATACTAACGAATAGTATGCCGAATGCAACAACTATTTTTGGCCACCCCCCGGGAGCATTGGGTGGCGAGGAATGGGCTCTTGACTCGTGGGTTAGGATAGCGAGCACCAGAGTGAGCCACCCGCTATGATGCGGAATAACTTAATGGCGGTGGCGCGAACCTTCTCGGGCGTCTTAACGCTGCGCGGCTGGATATGTTAGGCGAAGGAGGCGGAAACATGCGATTGTTATGCGTTGGTTTGGCGGCGGTGGGATGGCCACTTGTTTCGAGTGGTGTTGGGATGGCGGCGGATGAGGCGAGTGAGTTTCAGCCGCCGGTGCGGTTGCAGGCCGATGGGCGTGACATCGATACGGGCGAAGCGTCAGGGCATTCGGGGCCGACGCTGGCGGACGTCGATGGGGATGGAAAACGCGAATTGGTGGTGGGCGACTTCAGTGGGAAGTTTCGTGTGTTTCCGAATGTCGGCACGGAGGAGGCGCCGAAGTTTGGGAGGCAGAGGCATCTGTTAGCGGGCGGCAACAAGGAGAATCCGATGGCGGACGGCATCGAGGCGCAGGTGCCGATTTATTGCTGCATCGGTTCGAGTCCGTTTTTTGTCGACTACGACGGCGACGGCGCGCTCGACATGATCAGCGGATCGTACGACCCGGGTGAGTGTTATTTGTTCCGCGGGTGGGGCAAGGGACAATTCATGGCGCGCGAGACGATCGTCGGGGCCGATGGGAAGCCAGTGCTGCGCGTGCCGGAGCAGAAGCAAGACTACCAGTCGTTTGGCAGTTGGCCGGTGATGGTCGATTGGGACAACGACGGCGATCTCGATCTGTTGGTGGGCGGTTTTGATGGGACGATGTTCCTGCGCATGAATGAAGGCGCGCGCGAAAAGCCGGTGCTGGCGGCGACGAACACGCGAGTGATGGTAGGTGCGGAGCAGCTCAAGTTGCCGGACGGACACGCCGCGCCGGCGATCGTGGATTGGGATGGCGACGGGCGGTGGGATATTCTATCGGGTAGCGAGTCGGGGGCCGTGGTTTGGTATCGAAATGTGGGCATGGCGGACGCGCCGGCGTTGGAGGCGGAGAAGATTCTTATTGCGAAGCATGAGGGCGACGGGTACGGCGAAGTGATGGAGTCGGGCGCTGAGCCGGTGCCGGGCATCCGCACGCAGATCGCGGCGACTGACTACAATGGCGACGGCAAGACGGATCTGTTGGTGGGTGATTATCAGTCGACGATCACGCTGCGGCCTGACCTGACGGCGGCGGAGCGGGCCGAGTTCAAGCGCATTCAAGCTGAGTCGGAGGCGGCAGTCGCGGAAATGATTACGACGCGCGACGCACTCGTCGAAGCGCAGCGCGCGAAGTATCCCGGCGACGCGCGCCATGTTGAGGAAGCCTACCGGGAATGGGTCCAGACGTATCGCGGATTTCAGGAGAGTCCGGCGAAGAAGGCGCTCGACGCGAAGGTCGACGAATTAGCCAAGTCGATGCACGAATATTTGGAACAGCCGGAGACACAGGGCAAGCTTGATGGCTACGAGAGGGAGCATGGTTACGTGTGGTTGTACTTGCGGAAATAGTTGGCGGCTGGTGGTTGTCGCCACGATGTTTGTCGCCATGCTGTTCGCCGGCGGTTGCGATGCGGGCGCGCCACGAGAACAGACTCGCCCGGCAGCGCAGTTGGCGGTTGGCGTCGAGCTGGGTGATCCAACTGGCGATGAGCCGACGGCGGCGGAGCCGGTGATTTGGTCGGCGGCGGTCGTGCCGGCGACGGCGGTCGCGGGTGCGGAGGTTGTCGTCGAGATTCGTGCGCGGATGGCGGCGGGCTGGACGATTCATCCGGTCGACGCTTCGCCGGGGCCAGCTTCACCGACAACGCTCAATCTCGAGTTGCCACCGGGTGTCGAAGCGGTTGGTGATTGGGAGCTGCCGCCGACGCGGCGTCCGCTCGACAAACCGGGCTCAGGCGCCGTTTACGAAGGCGAAGTGACTTTTCGGCAGACGTTGCGGGTCGACAAAGCAGCGGCGGCGGGCGCGTTGGAGATTCGTTGCGAAGTCGGCTTTCAGGCGTGCGACGCGGAGATGTGCCGGCGGCCGGAAAAGGTGTCGCTTGTCGCGAACGTCCGCGTCGTGGAATGACCGTCAGAAAACACCCGTCGCAAGCGACGGGGCTAAGATCCACACACGTGGGTGAGTCTCTCAGAGACTCGATTGGTTTGGTCCACGCGTCCGCCGCGGCGGACGCGGCCACGTGGTGGGTTGCGTGCATTCGTCTCAAACCACGCCCTTGGCCGGGGCTTCTGGGGCGTGCCACGGGAACGGGCTTCTGGGCGCGGTGATGCGTTTGAAAACTCGCGTCGCAAGCGACGCGGCTAAATGTGATTCGGTGCTGCGTCTTGGTGTTGCAGATTATTCTGCGGGCTTCACCGGTGGCGGGCTCCAGATGCCTTCGAGGACTTGTTCTTTGGGCCAGTAGAGGCGCATCGTCAGGCTGAAGTTGCCTTCGGCCGGGGCGGGGAGCCAGTTGCTTTCCTTGTCGGCGCCGGGCGAGTCGCGCTGGATGGTGAGGTCGAGTGAGCCGTCGGTGTTGAATCTCAAATCGTCGCGGTCGCCGATGGCGAAGCGGTTGATGGGGTTGGCGGCCATGAATTGGCGGTCGTTGTACATGGTGAGCGACCAGAAGGCGCGGACGGGCGGGATTTGATCTTTGTCGAAGTGGAGCACGTAGCGCTCGTCGCTGTCGAAGAGGGGTTTGCCTTGGGCGTCGACCATGGCGCTGGGGTACATCGCGTCTTCGACGACGTTGGCGCCGAGGCCGAAGTAGGCGATGAACGCGCGCTTGAGGTAATCGGTGCCGTAGGTGCCGACGGGGTTCATGATCATGGCCCAGTCGTTCACCAGGTTGCTGGCGTGTGGGGCGTAGGCGACGATCTTGTGCTGGCCGGCGGCGGGCGCGGCTTCGAGGGCCGACTTCACTGCGGGCGGCGCTTGCGCGAGATCGAAGGATTGGCCGGGGACGATGCCGATGCGGGCCATCTGTTGGAGGATCGGGTAGTCGTTGGCGTGCGGCGGATTGGCCTTCATCAATTCGGCGAAGGTGCTGAAGAACTCGGCGGCGCTCATCTGCTCCAGTTGTTCGACCGGGGCGCCCATTTTCGCGCGCGGATTGAACTGGCCTTTGGGCGGCGTGTAATTCGGCTGGCCCCAGGCGCCGAGCGGCACCGCTTTCAACCCGGCCTGAAACTTGTGCACGGCGTCGTAGTCTTTCGCGCCGTTGGTTTGCGTGCGGCCGATCATCCAGCCGGTGGCGGTGGGGGATTTGATTTGCGTGAGGCCGGCGGGGAGCGCTCCGTTCCAACCGGGCCCGGTGATGGCATAGGTCTGCGGCCCGGTGCCCGAGGTGCGTTTGCCGGGCGAGGCAAAGATGTCGGTCCACATGTCCAAGAGCGGCAGCAGGTAGTAGCGGCCGCCGGAAGCGGACACGTCGATCACGAGCGGCTCCTGCGAGACGTCGAACCAGAGGAAGGAATAGAGCGTGTCGGCGTTGGCCCGCACGACGTCGGTGAACGAGGCGTCGGGAAACACGGGCGCGTGATAAAACTGGTTCATCGGTGCGTGCATGGTTTTGCTGTCCGGCAATTCGGTGTTGGTCTGCACCTTGCGCGTCAGGTCCATCAAGACGAGGGGGTAGGCGTAGATGTAGGCGTCGAGTGCGATCTCACGGACCTCGTCTGGCGTGAGCGGTTCCGGCTGAGCGATTGCCATCGAGGCGTTGAGCGCGACGAGCAGTACGCCGAAGAACGCGAAGGATTTGCGTTTGGATTGCATGATGGCTCCCTGAGTTTGTGGACGCGGGCGATGTTTTCGCGCGGGTTGCCGTTCCGAGTGTGAACCCTATCACAGTTCGCCAGGAAAATGCAATTAAATTCGCGCCGGTGCGTCGTGGGTGGCACGCCACGAGCTTCCCGCGAGGGGCGTGGTGGAGTCGCGTTCGCAAGAAATTCACGCCCTTTGCCGGGGGCATCAGGGCGTGCCACACGATCCGGATTGCAGGCTTGGATCGTGGCCGGGAATTTTTCTTGGCGCCGGGGACTGCGACCTTCATAATGCTGAGCGACTTTTGGTTGGCTTCGCCGAGTCCCTGTTCATGCAGCCGTCCGTGCCGATCTTCATCTCGACGCTCACCCCGAATTCATAAGGAACGCCTCATGACCCGACCGGCCAGCCTGCTCGTATCGTCGCTTGGCCTGTTGTCGGCGCTAGTCGGTCCGGCGATCGCGCAAACGGTCGTCTACTCCAACCAGGCGATCCTCGGCAGCTCGTCGATTTCCGCCTTCGCGGCGAACACCGAGTGGGACGATCTGCAGCTTGTCGGGGGCGGGCTTTTGAACGAGTTCTCGTTGATCACGCGGCGCTCGGGCGGCGGCCCGCAGTTTGCCTCGGGCTTCTTCGACCTGCGCGTGTTCAACGAGACGGGCAACTTTCCGCAGGGCGAATCGCTGGGCGTGATTCCGTTCAGCGGTACCTTCCCCGCGACACCGGCCGGCACATTTGGCGATGGGGTGCTGATCGGGCTCACGGACCTGGAGTCGCTGGGGATCATGTTGCCGACCAGCGGCCGGATTGGCGTCGGTGTGCAGTTCAACCAAACGGGCTGGGGTTTGATCCCGTCGGGGCCGGCAGCGGTCGGCTCCAGCCCGGGGGGCAACTGGCTGGGCACTTCGCCGACGGAACGCCATGAATTTGGCAGCGGGCTTCCCTATCGGCTGGCCGCGACCGACCCGACGCCGGTCGGCCCGGGCATCGGCAACTATCCGCTGTTCGAGACGGCGCTGGCGACGCCGGACCATCCGACGAACAACAGCGGCACGATCGCCGACGATGGATTCTTCTCGGGCATCGGATTTCAGGTCGAACGAACCACGCACATTTCGCAGGTCGGCGGCTACATGAGCGGGAGCGGAACACTCTTCGCGGCGATTGTCCAGACGAGCAGTCTCTTCGCAGTCCCTAGTCCGCCCGACTTGTCGGGCAGCAACGTGCTGGGGACGGCGCTGATCGAATTGTCCAGCTTCGATGGGGCGGACGTCGTGGCCGACCTGGACGTGACGCTCGAGCCGGGCACGTACGCGCTGGTATTCGGTGCGGGGAAGTTCGGCGCCGTGGGAGGAGACGGGTTCCTGCGCGATAATCATATTCCTAATGGAACTTGGAGCGAGTACAGCATCCGCCAGTCGGACGGCCTGCGGATCTTCCAAGCCGGGACGGCCCGGCTGTTCGCGATCGCCAAATCGGCGCCGGGGACCGTGCAAGTGCGTCCGACGTTCGACTTGCTTGCCGAGGTCGGCGAGAGCGAGGAGGCAGGCGACATCGGCAGCGTCCGACTGATCGATGGCGATCCGTCAATCATCGTCGACACAAACACGGCGCCTGCACCCGATCGGCACGCGGTCTTCGAGTTCTCGCTGGCGAACGTCCCGTTGGACCGTGAGATTACCAAGGTCACTTTGGAGTTGAGCCTCGATTTGCTCACGTCGAGCGGACCCTTGCTCCTGGATGTCTTGGGTTTCGCAGGCGATGGCGCCGCGCAGCGGTCGGACGCGATCGGCCCGCAGACGGTCGTAGGTCACACGAATTTCGTGACGGACTCGGTCGGAGGCATCGCGTCGGTCGATCTTGACCCGGCGTTTTTGGAAGGACTCCTCGGCCAAGCGTCGCATCTCGGGCTGACGATCGCTCCGGGCGCTGCCGGCAACTTTCGCTTTGATACGCTCGAGTCGGGTGAGTTCGGTGAGCCGCCGCTACTGACGATCAGCCTCGGCCCGCCACCTGCGCCGGGTGACTACAACGACGACGGGAGCGTTGACGCCGCCGATTACACGGTGTGGCGCGACAACGTCGGCGCAGCCGAGTGGACTCTGCCGAACGACGTGGATGGCGGAGTGATCGGCCAAGCTCAGTACGACACGTGGAAAGCCAACTTCGGCACTTCGAGCGGCGGCGGTTCGAGTGGCGGTGATTCATTTTCAAATGTCGCGGTGCCCGAACCGGCGGCCGCGCTGTTGCTGGTGTTGGGAACGGCCGGCCTGGGTCTGCAGCTGCGGATTGGTGCCCGACGAAGTTCAGGCGTTACATTCCCAGGACGCCGATCATGAGGCCGAGGACGAAGATGGCGAGCATGACGATGGCGACGAGGCGGACACGGCCGGAGGCAAAGAGCCCGGTTTCGCGGGTCTGACGGTCGGCGTCGGTCAGCCAGTAGCCACAACGCGGGCAGTGGTCGAGGTCGGCGTAGATTTCGTTGCTGCACTCTGGACAGGGGACGGAGTCGGCGGTGTCGGCGTCGTTTTCGTACCAGTCTTCGTCGTCGGGTTCGTCGGTGTGCGGCATGAGATCGGTGGGGCGGTTGGCCGCGGTCGATTGCGACTGTTTTCGAAGCGCGTCGAAAGCGACCGCGGCCAAATTGCGTACAGGATGGTGAACGACCCAAGGCAGTTGGCAGTGGCACGATAAGCGATATTCCCGGGAAAAACCATGCCCGAAACGAACATAACAGTGATTATCGGACGTTGGGCACAGGGGCCGGGATTTGTTGGGGTCGTGCCCTGCACTGATGATTTGGTATTGGCGACGGAAAGATCGACGCTCTGGGAGGCCGCTGGACGCGTTGCGAGGGCCCGAGGCGAGTGTTGGGTCGTCCGGGTGGTCGTGGCGTCACGGGGGCGACACTTGGGCAGTCATCACAACTTGAGCCGAGGCCTGGTTCGAGTCTTCGTCGGCACGGACCCGAATGTAGACGGTCGCGCTCGGGTTTTGCTTCTCCGATGCAAATTCCGTCGAACTCTGGTCCATCTGGATGTCGAAGAAGCAAAAC
>JANNTD010000196.1:0-5302 GCA_031403315.1 Planctomycetota bacterium | reverse complement strand
ACGAACGGCATCTCGGCCCGCGAGCTCTGGTCGTGCACGGCCCGGGCGACCAGCTCCTTGCCGGTGCCGGTCTCGCCGAGGATCAGCACCGTCGACTGCGTTGGCGCGACCTTGGTGATCAGCGCGCGAACTTTTTCCAAGCCGGGCGAATTGCCGACCAGGCGCGGTGCACCTTCGATCCGTTCCAGCCGTCGCTTCAGTGCGCGATACTTTTGCGTGAGTTGCCGCTTCTCCTGGACGCGATTGAGAATCGTTTCGATCTCGACCAACTTGCAGGGCTTGGTGAGGTAGTCGAACGCACCGTGCCGCAGCGCGGCGATTGCCGTGTCGAGCGAGCTCTTGCCGGTGAGCACGATCGCTTCCACGTCGGGCGAGAGCTCCTTGGCCTTGGCGATGACTTCGATGCCGCCCAGGCCCGGCATGTCGAGGTCCACCAACAGGCAGTCGAAGTTCTCCATCTCGAGCGCCGCGGCGGCGGTCAGGCCGTCGGGACAAACGGTCACGCGGTGGCCCATCCGTGGAATTTCGAGCTTCATCAGTTCCTGGAGCGAGCGCTCGTCGTCGGCGAACAACAGGGCCAGGCCTTGATTTTCGCGGGCGTCGGATTTCGTAGACGATTTGGTGGTGGTCATGGTGGCTCTTCTCGTACGTTAGCCTTTCTAGGCTGACACAAATTCAGGTTGACACAAACCGGTTGCTGTCAGGCTGGAAAGCCTGACGTACTAAGCGGCTTGATTTCTCATTCGTTGATTGGTTGGTTGCCGGAGCGGGAGCGTGAGCGTGAACCGCGAGCCCTTGTCGCTGCCGGCGCTGGTGGCCACGATCTGGCCGTGGTGTTCTTCGACGATGCGGTAAGTGATCGACAGCCCGAGGCCGGTCCCCTGCCCGTTGCGGCGGCGCGTGAAAAACGGCTCGAACAAATGCTTGATGACGTCCTCGGTCATGCCGCAGCCGTTGTCCGTGACGACGATTTCGGCATTGGGGCCGGCGGCCGTCACCAAAACGATCACCTTACCGCCGGGGTCGAGGCTATCGAGGCCGTTGGTAATCAGGTTGAGCACCACTTGCTTCATTTCCTGCGGACAGATTTCGGCAATCACCGGATCGCCCGCCACGAATTCGACCTGTTTGTTGCCGTTGCGGCCGAGGTGTCCGACCATGTCGATCACTCCGGCCACGAGCGCATGCAGATCGGTGTGGTGCCGTTGGGGATCGCCGCTGCGGGAGAAGTCGAGCAGCTTCTCGGTGATTTGCTTGCAGCGAAATGCCTCTTTTTGAATCATGTCGAGGTAGCTGCGGACCACTTCGCGGTCGGCGGCGTGCGAGTCGTCGACGTCTTCGAGCAGTTCGATCAACCGGCGTTCGAGCGATTCGCTGCCCAGCACGATGGCCGCAAGCGGGTTATTGATTTCATGCGCGACGCCGGCGGCCAAAAAGCCGACGCTGGCAAGTTGCTCGCTGCGCACGACTTGCTTGGTCCGTTCCTGAACCTGCCGATCAAGATCGTCGCGAATTTCCTGGAAGCGGGCCGTCATCGCGTTCATCGCCTCGGCCAGCTCGCGCATTTCGTCATTGGAATCGAGACGGATGCGGTGGTCGAACTTGCCGGCCGCGACTTCGCGCGAGCCTTCGACCAAGGTTTGCAGCGGTTGGGCGACCCACTTGCGGAATAGTTGCGCCGACGCCAACAGCAGCAAGGTGGCGATCGCGACCGTCGCCCAAGCGACTGGAATCGCCACTCGGTATTGGGTACGCACTTCGTTCGCCAGTTCGTGCAGCCGGACGTGCAAATGGCTCGGCAGCTCGGCCGTCCTCACGCGCAGCTCCTCGACGTCTTCGCGGAGCTGGCTGACTTTGTTGGCGTCTTCCAGCAACCAGTCGACGCCGTCGCGATCATCATCGTACTCGGCAATCCGCGCAATCACGTCGTTGATCTTGGCCAGGGTCGCCCGCTCCTGGCGGTCGTCGCCGATGCGCATGTCGGCTCGCTGCCGGTTGTCGTCGAGTTGTTCGGTGTATTGGGCCAGCTTTTGGCGGATGAGATCGAATTGCGCAACGTACTGGCGGCGCAGCAAGCCGTCGGCACCCCAAACCTTTTGGCCTGATTCCTGGTCGGTCGCCATCACGCTGCCAGGGAGGAATTCGTATCGCTCGACCGGGCTGAGAAGCACGCGGAGGTCGGCGACATACTGGCTCAACTCGTTCGCCAGCGGCAACTCGGCCGAGCGGGCGCTAAGACTCTTCACCAGCCCGCGATAGGCGTAGAGGCCGTAGTACGCGCTGCCAAACAACGTGAGCACGGAGACAGCCAAGAGTCCCAGGCCCAGTTGCAGCTTGTACCGGATTGGCCAATGCGAAAACACGTGCGAACTCCGTGTCGCGTGGTTGCGAGCGCGCTGGTTGCTAAGACTTGTGCCCAGAAACGGGCCGCGGAGTTTAGCAAGCGACGTGAGAATGCGGAAGGCGGAAGGGGAGTGCTAGCATTCGCGCAACATCAATGGCGATTCACGCGGCGCAGGAGTGCGACGCCCACAATTCCAAGCAGAATGTTTCCGATCCAGACGGTCGGCGGCGGAAACACACCGTCTTTGGCCTGGCTTACACTGACGGCCATCAATGGATAGTACACGATCAAGATGGGCAAGAAGCATACGAAGAATGTGGCCAAGAACTCGCTGAACCTCAACCTCATCGCCACGGGAATTCCGATCAATACGAAACCCAAGCAACTGAATCCATTGGCCCAGCGGCGCCACGGTTCCAAATGCAGACGATTGAGCCGCTGCTTGGCCCCCTCGAGTTCACGCTCGCGCCATTTCCAGTTTTGCTGCGCGAGCGAATGAAATTCGCCCGTGATCAGCGCGAACGACGCTTGGGCCGTCATGCTCTGCTCAATCTGTCCGAACCGCTCGGTCCCCTGCTGGACGGCCGCACCAATTTCGCCTAGCGCGTAGGTCGACGGGCTGCGCGTTTCGGCCGACATGCCGGTCAACTCGTCGAGCGAAATCTCTTGTTCGTAGGCGTCGGGATTCGTCACGGTGACCGGGCCGGACACTTCGAAATCGTGAAACCGCACGTGGAGCTTCCGCTCTTTGGCGTCGGACCAAATTTCGGCCTCTTTCGCGCGAATCGTCAGCGCCGGATGGTTTCCCGAGGCGGCGACGATCAGCGTCGGCTGCCGCAATTTCTTGCCCTCGACGCCACGAACATTGATGCTCACTTTGCCGCTGCTGTAGCTGCGATGCATCCGCAGGTGGCCGTAGACCACGTCTTCGATCGATTCGATAAACACGCGCTGCACGCCGCGCGCGCCCCAGCTCACGGCCAGGTTGTTGATGTACACACCGGCGAAGCTGATCAACGTCGCCAAAATAAGCGTCGGCCAGATGAGCACCATCGGCGAGATGCCGAGCGCTTTGATCGCCACGATCTCGTTGTAGGACGACAACCGGCCGTAGACATACGTCGTTGCCAGCAGCATGGTGCCGGGCACGGCAAATTGCATCGCCTGCGGCAACAGATACGGCGTCATCCGCAACAGCGGGCCGAGGCCAAGCCCTTTTTCGACGGCCTCTTTCCCGATCAAGAGGATGAATATCGAGAGCGTCAGACCCGTCAGGATCAGCAAAAAGACCTTCAACAGGTCGAACACAACGTAGCGGGTGAGAATGCGCATCGAGACGACAACGGCGGGGGTGGGAAGCGGCGTCGCGGCAGCGGCCAACTACTCTAGCAAGACGCCCGCCTGCGAGAAATGACAGTTGCGGCTCTTGAAACTCGATCTCACGCTAGCAGGGCGTGCGGGGAACGTCGCGTCTTGGCTTTCGCTCAATTGAGTTCGAGAATCGTGACGATGTTGACGAAGGGTCCCCACACCGATACAAGATTTCCAAGCTTTTCAATTCCCGCATCTTTGCCAGGGCACATTACTTCATGTTATCCGACGCAGCTGCCGCTCCGCCCCCAGGTTCGAACGCTCATTCTGTGTCAACGCTTTGGCAGAAGTGCCGCGCGTTTTTGTTGCGCTATCGGATCCGAATTTCGTTGATCGTTTTCTTGGCGCTGATTGCAGAAGACTATCTGGAAGGCTTGAGGCCCCACAACCTGATGAACGTGGGCGATTGGAAGTCGCTGTTGGGAGTCGGGCTGATTGTGGCGGGTCTTGCGTTGCGGTCTTGGGCGGCGGGGATCCTGCACAAGACGGCGGAGCTCACGACCTTGGGCCCGTATGCCCTCGTGCGACATCCGCTCTACGTCGGCTCGTTCATGATGATGGTTGGCTTCTGTCTGCTGATCGACGACGTGGAAAACATTTGGTTCGTGCTTGGACCATTTGCGTTCATGTACGTGGTCAAGCTGCTTGCCGAGGAACGCGTGCTAGCGAAGAAGTTCGGCGAACGCTGGCAAAAGTATGCCGACACGGTGCCGCGATTCGTGCCGTACCGGCTGCCGAAAAATGCCTTTGCCGCCTGGAACGGACAACAATGGCTGGGCAATCGCGAGTACAACGCGCTTGCCGCCACAGCGCTGGGACTGCTGGCGATCCAGGCTTGGGCCGTGTTCTAGCCGCGTCGCCGCCGCGCGCCGCTAGGGCCGATAGATGCCCGAGTCGTCGGTCGCGGTCAGCCGATGTTGGCGAAGTTGCTGCATGACGGCGCGGAGCGCTTCGGCATAGCGGCGGATGGCGGTGCAGCAATCGCCGCTTTCGAACGCCGTCTTGCCTGCGGCCGTCAACTCGCCGATCGGCTGCCAATCGATCCTCGGCCCCTTGCCCTCGGGAAGTGTGCGGAGCTTCTCCGCCAGCGCGGCCAGGCTGGCGACGATCTTGTCGTTCGGCTCGGCCAGCGTATCGCGGTAAGGCCCGTTTCCATAGGGACCGCCGAGCGAAACCGGCGTCGGGCAGCGGCCGCCGAATCGATTTCGACTGGCGAGCAATAGTCCCAGTGAAGTGACAAGCGCCGCGCCCGCCACGGCCGATGCGATCCACCACGCGTTCACCAGGCAAAATGCCAGCGCGAAGAGCGTGGCGACGCTGGCGACGGGAAGGAACATATTCTCGCGCGGTGGAGCTGCGTCACCAACGACGGTTTCCTTGGCTGCGGTGTCCTTAGATATCGCCGGCCGCGGCTGCGGCGTCGAGCAGCCATCGCCGACCATGCGGGCGACAATCACGGAAATGTTATCCGGCCCGCCGCGCAGGTTCGCCAGGTCGACCAGCGTTTCGACCGCTTCCTTCGGCGGCAAGCAATGCAACAGGGCCCCGATTTCCACGTCGCTGATCTGCCCGCTGAGCCCGTCGCTG
>JANNTD010000195.1:0-2409 GCA_031403315.1 Planctomycetota bacterium | reverse complement strand
CCGGAGGTGCGGTTTGGCTCTGGCATCGTTGCAATGCTGCTGCCGTGGTTCACCGGTCCCAAGCAAGCCAAGGAATTGCTACTGACGGGCGACGATCAACTCACCTCCCGCCGCATGCTGGAGATTGGTGTAGTCAATCGTGTGGTTGCGGACGCCGATGTTCTGGAAACCGCCATGGCGATGGCACGCACGATAGCCTCGGCCTCGCCGGAGTCCGTGCGCTTGACCAAGCGGGCGATCAATCGCAGTTACGAGATGATGGGAATGCGTCAAGCCCTACTCGCAGCACTCGAGACCGACATAGGGATCGAGGCCAGCGAAAGTCCGGAGCGAGTAGAATTCAATCGCATACGGCAGGCCGAGGGCCTTGCCGCCGCGCTCGCGTGGCGCAACAGTCAGTAGCAGCGGGTCGCGGGGGCATCGCTACGACGCAAAAGGCTGGACCATGCCATGAACAAGCTCGCTCGATTGTTCTCCCCCCTGCCCCTACGGCAGCTCGAAATTCGCAATCGGATATTGTCTACCGGCCATCAGACCTATCTGGCCAAGGGTGGGCTGCCGTCGGACGATCTCGTCGCCTACCACGAAGCCCGTGCGCGCGGCGGCGCCGGGCTGATCGTTGTCGAGGCGGCGCGGTTCCATGTGACCGCACTAAGCGATTCTCCTGAGTTGGTCGTCCTGTCCGACGACTGCATTCCTGGTTACCGGCACCTTGCCAACGCCGTCCACCGGCACGGAACCAAGATATTTGGGCAACTGTCGCACTCCGGCAGAGTGTCGCGCCGGATCAGCGAAGGCTTGCGCGGCGTTGCCTACGCGCCGTCCGCCATTCCGGACAATCGCTTCCACACAATGCCGCGCGAGATGCCGATTGCCCTGATCGAGGAGTTGATCGCCGCGTGTGGCGCGGCGGCAGGGCGTTTCGCGCAAGCCGGACTCGACGGCGTCGAACTCGTCGCAAGCCACGGCCTGCTGTTCGCTCAGTTCCTCAGCCCCGTGACCAATAGGCGAACCGACCGGTTCGGAGGTAGCCGAGAGGGCCGCATGCGGTTCCTCGTCGACTGCCTCGCAGCCGTGCGGCGGGCGGTCGGCGACGAGTGCGTCGTCGGTATCCGGATTTCCGCCGAGGAGGTTGAGCCGGACGGCATCGACGTCGGCGCGGTCATAGCGATCTGCCAGGAACTTGCCCGTCTGAAGGCGGTCGACTACGTTAACGTCACCACTGGCTCGATGGCGGGTCTCGGCGGCTCGATCCACGTCGTGCCGCCGATGGAGGTCAAGACCGGCTACGTAGCGCCCCAGGCCGGCATGCTGCGTGCCGCGGTCGGATTGCCCGTGTTCGTCGCGGGCCGGATCAACCAGCCACAGATCGCGGAGCAGATCCTGGCCAGCGGGCACGCCGACATGTGCGGCATGACCAGGGCGATGATCTCCGATCCCGAAATGGCCAACAAGGCGCGGTCCGGACAGTTCGACGATATCCGCGCCTGCATCGGATGCAACCAGGCTTGCATCGGTCATTTCCATCAGGGTTACTCGATCTCCTGCATCCAAAACCCGCTGACAGGGCGCGAGATAAAGCTCGGCCCAATCGTGCCAGCGAAATCGCGCAAGCGGATCATCGTCGCGGGCGGCGGTCCGGCCGGCATGAAGGCCGCAATCGTCGCGGCGGATCGTGGGCACGAGGTCGTGCTTTGTGAAAAAGGACCGCGTCTTGGCGGGCAGGCTCTGCTGGCGCAGCTGTTGCCGGAGCGGGCGGAGTTCGGTGGCCTCGTCACCAATATGCAGCGCGAACTCGCCAATGCACGCGTTGACGTCCATTTGCGGACCAAAGTCGATGCGGCGTTGGTTGCGAAACTGGGTGCCGACGCCATTGTGATCGCTACCGGCGCGAAGCCATACACCCCGGCCATCGAAGGGCGCGAGAACGGCCATGTCGTCGAGGCCTGGGACGTGCTGACGGCAAAGGCCAACCCAGGATCGCGTGTACTGATCGCCGACTGGCGCTGCGATTGGGTCGGCATGGGGCTAGCGGAAAAGCTCGCGCGTGACGGCCGACATGTGCGGCTCGCGGTCAACGGCCTGCATGCTGGGCAGAACCTGCAGATGTATCTGCGCGATTTGTGGGCAGCGAAGCTCCACGACCTCGGCGTCGAGATCATTCCGTATGCACGGCTCTATGGCGTTGACGGCGACACGTCGTATCTCAGCCACATCGTTTCGGGAAAGCCGATCGTGTGCGAGGGCGTCGATACGGTCGTGCTCGCCTTCGGGCATGCTGCCGAGACAGCGCTCGAGCACGAGCTTGCCGGTCTGAACATCCCGCTTCACCTTGTCGGCGACTGCCTCTCGCCACGCTCGGCCGAGGAGGCCGTCTACGAAGGCTATCTGGCCGGGCTCGCGGTTTAA
>JANNTD010000194.1:0-3374 GCA_031403315.1 Planctomycetota bacterium | reverse complement strand
CATCGTCGTCGACATGGCCTTGTCCGGACCTTTGCTCACCAGCTTAGCCATCGTCTTTTCGTATTCGGCGAGCTTCGGCACTTCCATCGTCACCGGTTTCAGCACCCGCGACGGCACCGGCCCACCGAGCGCGGCCCGCCGCTCGCGGAGATAGATCATTTCCGGGCTGTCGGCCGGCGGCACATAGAAGGGCGCTTCGGCCACGCGCTCGTCCGAGATCGGAATGCCGAACCGCGAGCGGAACTCGCGGAGCTCCTGCTCGTTGAGCTTTTTCTGATTGTGCGTGACGTTGCGGCCTTCGCCCCCTTCGCCGAGCCCATAGCCTTTGATCGTCTTGGCGAGAATCACGGTCGGCTTGCCCTTGCACTCGACAGCCGCCTTGTAGGCCGTGTAGACCGTCTCCGGATCGTGCCCGCCGCGGCGCATCTTTTGCAGCTTCTCGTCGGAGTAGTTCTTCACCAATTCGAGCAGCTCGGGATACTTGCCGAAGAAGTCCTTGCGGATGTAGTCGCCGCCCGAGACGACGTACCTTTGGTACTGGCCGTCGACGACCTCCATCATCCGCTGCTGCAACAAGCCGGTCTCGTCCTGTTCCAACAGCGAATCCCAATCCGAACCCCAGATGACCTTGATGACGTTCCAGCCGGCGCCGCGGAACGTGCCTTCAAGTTCCTGAATGATCTTACCGTTGCCGCGGACTGGGCCGTCGAGCCGCTGAAAATTGCAGTTGATCACGAAGATGAGATTGTCGAGTTGCTCGCGCGAGGCGAGCGAGATCGCGCCGAGCGTTTCCGGTTCGTCGCATTCGCCGTCGCCCAGGAACGCCCACACATGCTTGCCGGCCACGTCGCGAATGCCGCGGTCGGTGAGATAGCGGTTGAACCGCGCCTGGTAGATCGCCATGATCGGGCCGAGGCCCATCGAGACGGTGGGAAATTCCCAGAAGCCGGGCATCAGCCAGGGATGTGGATACGACGACAGCCCGCCCCCTTCGGTGAGCTCGCGGCGGAAATTAATGAGATTCTTTTCGGTCAGCCGGCCTTCGAGAAACGCCCGCGAATACATGCCGGGCGAGGCGTGGCCCTGAAAATAAATCTGGTCGCCGTCGTAACCGCTTTCGCCGCGGCCGCGGAAGAAATGATTGAAGCCCACCTCGTACAGGTTGGCCGACGAGGCAAACGTTGAGATGTGTCCGCCGATGCCCGCGTGGTCGCGATTGGCGCGTGTGACCATCGCCATCGCGTTCCAACGAATGAAGCTCTTGATCCGTCGCTCGAGCTCGCGCTTGCCGGGATACGCCGACTGCTTGTCGGCTGGAATCGTGTTCACGTAAGGCGTGGTCGCGGTGAACGGCAGCTCGACGCCGTAGCGGATGGCCGCCTCTTCGAGCGCCGCCAGCAATTGTTGCACGCGCTCCGGACCCTTGCTCTCAAGCACGTAGTCGAGCGACTCGAGCCACTCGGCCGTCTCCGATGGATCGGCGTCGTTGGGGATCGGCGAGTGAACGTTCAATGTTTTCGCGTCGGCCATAGCTGCTTTCCCAGGCGCACTGTTGTTTCACCACGGAGGACACAGAGAGAATTACGAATGACGAATTCCAAATGACGAATGTAGGCGACTCTAGTCATTCGTCATTCGGCAATTCGTCATTGTTCTGCCTCTGTGCCTCCGTGGTGAATTCTTACGTTTCTACTTCAGCCTGTTTACGTTTGGGTCGATAGACTTCGGTCGCGGTGCCGAGGTACACTTCGCCGGCGAAGCCGACCGTTTCGCTCAGCGTTGGATGGGCGTGGATCGAATCGGCGACGTCGCGGATCGTACAGCCCATCTCGATGGCCACGACCGCTTCGGCGATCAGCTCGCCCGCCCCGCTGCCGACGATGCCGCAACCCAGCACGCGGTCGGTCGCCGGATCGAGGATCCATTTGGTCAGCCCGTCGGTGCGGCCGATCGCGGTCGCCCGTCCGCTCGCTTGCCAAGGATACTGTGCAATCGCCACCTCGCGGCCAGCCCGCTTGGCTTCGTCCGCCGTGAGGCCGGCCCAGGCGATTTCGGGGTCCGTGAATACGACGGCCGGAATCGCTTGCGGCTCGAACGCGGCCGGCTCGCCCGCGAGCACTTCGGCCGCCACCTTGCCTTCGTGCGACGCTTTGTGGGCGAGCATCGGTTCACCCGCTACGTCGCCGATCGCCATGATGTGCGGATCGGTCGTTTGCTGGCGCTCGTTGATCACCACGAAACCTTTTTCGTTGACCTTCACCTGCGTGTTCTCGAGGCCGAGGCCGCTCGTGACGGGGCGACGGCCGACGGAGACGAGCACGCGGTCGTAGAGGAACGTGCCATTTACTTCCGGCCCTTCCATCTTGACTTCGACCTTGTCGCCCGCGTCTTTCAGCTCAACGACTTTCGTGTTGAGGTGAATGCCTGCGAACCGCTCTCGCAGACGTTTCTCGAGTGGCTTCACCAGGTCGCGATCCGCACCGGGCAACAGTCCATCGAGCAACTCGACAACCGTCACCGCGGATCCAAGCTCGGCGTAGACGGTACCCATTTCGAGGCCGATGTAACCTCCGCCGATGACCAGCATCGCCGTGGGGATGTCTTCTAGCGCCAGCGCTCCGGACGAGTCCATCACGCGCGGCGAGACTTTGAATTGTTTCGGCATCGCCGGGATCGAACCAGTCGCCAGGATGCAGTGGTCGAACGTGATCCGCTCGCTGTCGTACGTCGACTTGTCGCCCCCTTCGAGCTGCAGCGTTTGCGAATCGACAAAAATTCCGCGGGCGTTGATGATGCGGACCTTGCGGCGTTTGGCGAGTTGCGCCAGTCCGCCGGAAAGCGTCTCGATGACTTGCTCCTTGCGGGCCCGCATGCGGTCGAGCTGCAATTTCGGCTTGGGGAACTCGACGCCCCAATGGACCATTTCGTCCGCTTCGCTGATCACCTTGGCAACGTGCAGCAGCGCCTTCGACGGGATGCAACCGCGGAGCAAGCAGGTGCCGCCGAGCCGCGGGTCGGCCTCGACGATCGTGACTTCGAGCCCCAAATCGGCGGCCAGGAAAGCGGCGGCGTATCCGCCCGGCCCGCCGCCGAGTACTACGATTTGCGAGTGCATCGCCATAAAGAGACCTTCATCCCGAGCCTAGTTCGCGCGCGGCGCGAACCGCCCATTCGTCCGCAACAATCGCCAAGTTATTGCGGGGAAAGTAGTTACTTTCGCCAAACAGATAAGTTTACCCGCCCTGCCCAGAACGGCCAATGGGGGTAATCGGCCGCAGCACTCCCACAACAGGCAAATTGAAAGTGCATCGGCTCGACAATCCGCGGCCGTTCCAAATTCCAACGGCACGATCACTTGGCGAGCAGGTGCCGCA
>JANNTD010000193.1:0-5091 GCA_031403315.1 Planctomycetota bacterium | reverse complement strand
GCCCAGAAGCCAATATGGAACTGCAATTCGCCACGTACTTCGACGCCTCGGACCAGGCGTCGATGTCGCGTGTTTACGGCGGAATCCACCCCGCGGCCGACGATTTCCCCGGCCGCCGAATCGGCCATGTGGCTGGTCCGGAAGCTTGGGCCCGTGCAATGCAATACTTCAATAGTCCTGTGCCGGAGCCCTCGAGCCTGGTGCTGGTTGGCTTGGCCTTTGCCGGTTTGATTGGAATCCGCCAACGGAGCAGTTGATCTAGTGTTGACCGCCGACCAATCGCTAGTCGCTGGGCAGCACTGTTCCGTTGTACGATTTATTCAATTGTAAACGGTGAGAGTTCGCGTTATGACTCGCGATCGTTGAATGACAAATGTCTAATTCATTTTCCATGTTCGTTCGCGGCGTCGCGTTGACGCTCTCGCTCGTTGCCTTCGCTCCATGGTGCGTTGGGCGCGAGCCGGTGGCGACGCTGCCGGCCGACGTGGTCGCCTCGCCCGAGAGCCTCGCGGCGTGGCAGTACAAATTCTCCAAGGCCGATGAAGCGCTGCTCGACGAAATTCAGCAGGGCTGCTTCCAGTATTTTTGGAAAGAGGTCGGCGAGGGCGCCTGCCTTGCCAAGGACAAGACGAGCGACACGGTCTGCAGCGTCGCGGCGGTCGGCTTTCAGCTCTCGTCGTTGGCGATCGGCGTCGAACGTGGTTGGATCACGCGCGAAGCGGGCCGCGAGCGGGCGCTGGTGGTGCTGCGGGCACTGACCGAACGCAATGACAACAAGAAGCACGGCATCTATTTGCACTATCTGGATGAAAAGACGGGCGGTCATCCGGATTATTCCCGCACGTTGCATCGCTACGAGCTGCAGGCCAGCACGGTCGACCACGCACTGTTGCAAGCCGGTGCGATGACGGCGGCCGAGTATTTCGGCGGCGACGTGGCGGCCGCGGCAGCTCCAATCGCACGCGACGCGAATTGGAAAGCAATGTACGACAAGAAGGCCGGCTTCGTGACGATGGGTTGGAGGGCTGCGACCAACCGCGGAGTGGCCGGACCGGGCGAGATCAAGCCGGTCTACTGGCATTTGTGCAGCGACGAGGAGCGGCTGGTGGATTTTCTCGCCGTCGGCGCGGAAGACGGGCACGCGGTGGAACCGGCGGCCTATTACCGACTTGAGCGGATTGTGGAGCATCACGACGACCTGCCGCCTTACGTCGTCTCTTATAACGGCTCGATGTTCACGTATTTTTTCAGCCACTGCTGGATCGGCTATCGGTATCTTGGCGCGGACGACCCGCAGGAATTTGGAATCGAGGCGCCGCGCGTCGATTGGTTCGAGAATTCGCGGCGGGCGACACTGACGCATCGAGCCCGCTGCATCGAGGTCAGCGACGACTTTCCTAACCTGAGCGAAAACCGCTGGGGACTTGCGCCGTGTGAGTTTAAGCGCGACTATCTCGTGGCCCAAGTGCGGCCGAATGTCAGCGACACGGACGAATGGCGCGGCGCGATTGTGCCGCCGTATGGCGCGGGATCGGCGATTATGTTCACACCGCAAGAAAGTCTCGCCGCGCTGAGAGAATACCGCGCGCTCAAAGGCCCCGACGGCAAGCCGCTGGTGTGGCGCGATCCAGCCCAGGGCGGCTATGGCTTCCTCGATTCGTTCAGCCTCGATCCGCCGCATGGGCATGAGGTCAACCTGGGTATCGACCAGGGGCCGCTGCTGCTGGCGATCGAGAATGTGCGGACGGGCCTGATCTGGCGGTTGTTCATGCAGCACGAAGTGGCCCAGCGCGCGGTCGAGCGACTCGAGCTCGGATCGCGGCCACGTTGAAATGATTTCCATCCGCCTCAATCGGCTACGCCGCAATCGCGGGTAAACGCCTCTGTGAACCAGGCGTGCACGGCTGCTTCCTGTTTCCGCACACGGGTGATGAATTCGACACCGTCGTCGACCAGCGTTTTCGCGTGTCCCGCGATTTTCTCTTCGTCCGGCTCGAACTTCGGCGCGTGTTCCGCGAAACGGTGGAGGTGGCGCGCGAATTCGTCGCAGTCTTCGTCGATCTCGGCGTCCTCCGCCTGCAGTTTCTCGGTCCGCGGCAGGAGCTCCGGGTCTGCCTTCGAAATCTGCTGGTATTGCCGCGGGTGGAGCTCCGTGGCGTGCTGCCGAACGTGCGCGAAGGCATCGGTCCACGCGTTCTGCAGCTCGTCGACCCACGACAGCAGTTCGCCGGCCATCATCGGCGTCACCAGGCAGGTTTCGAAGCGTTCGAGCGAAAGTCTCAATTCATGTTCGGGTTCGGTGTGGGTGGTGAACATGGCAATTTTTCTCCTTCGGCAGAGCGACGAATTGACGCGGTTGTTTACGGAATAGTGGCTTGATCGACGACCCGCGCGGTTTCAACTCGGCCAGGGAAAACGACGTTCAAAATACCGTGCAAAAGAATATCGCTCAGAACACAACCTATTCTCCACCACTCGGCACTCGCCCAACCCCGGCAGCATTGTGATCGAGTGCGCGACAAGCGGCCCGCAGCCCGCGAACGCCAATCGAATCGAATTGCTCTCCTAAATTCTACGTCAGCAAAGCGACAAAAGCCCATAAGTATTTTGAAGTGCAATCGGTATGCCAGCGCGACAAAGCGCATCGCACGCGGATTCGCTCGGTAGGCACGCGGTTTGCTTACACACTTGGATGTCGCGACGTGCTTGGAAGTCTTGCCGGGGAAGTCGCGGACCTGTGATCGCAGGCCGTTTTTTGCAGTTCTCAATCGCCAGGAGGAGTTGTCATGAGTCTTGCGAATTTGGAAGAGTTGTTTCTGCACGAAGTCAAGGACGTGTACGACGCGGAACAGCATATCGTCAAAGCCCTGCCGAAAATGATCCGAGCGGTGGAGTCGGCGGAACTGCAAAATGCCCTGGAAAAACACCTCACCGTTACCGAGAAGCAAATCCAGCGGCTCGAGGAAGTGTTTCAATTGCTGGAGAAGCCGGCGCGTGGCACGAAGTGTGCTGGGATGGAGGGCCTGCTGAAGGAAGGCAGTTCGTTGCTGGAAGAAGATGCCGAGCCGATCGTATTGGACGCAGCGATGATCGGAGCCGTCCAAAAAGTCGAGCACTATGAGATTTGTGCTTACGGGACGCTGATCGCGTTTGCCAAGGAGCTCGGCTACGAAGAAATCGCCGAGTTGTTGGAGCATTCGCTCGACGAGGAGCAGGAAGCGGACGAGACGCTGACCGAGATCGCGACCGCGGTGAATCGATCGGCGCGACAGTGTGGCGAAGAGGAAGAAGCGGTGGCTGCGAAACGCACGTGACTTCAATACGATCGGCTGCAGTTTCGGCAACTGCATTTTCGGCAACCGGGTGAGGGCGACGACCCGCGGGTCGCGTGCCGGCTTATCAGCGCCCACAAATGCTGGTAGCATGGCACGCGGCCCCGGGGTGATTTCTTCATGGTGCAAGAAAAATATCCGTACTATCTGGCGAATCGGCCGCAGCAACCGAACGCGGACCTCGCCGTTACGAACAAATACAGCGGCGAGTTGGCGACGCGCGTGGCGCTCGCGGATGCAGCAGTGCTGGATCAAGCGATCGCGGCGGCGGCGCGGGCGGCCGCGCCGATGCGGCGATTGGCGGCCTGGCAGCGGAAGGCGGTGCTGCGGCATTTGGCGGCGCGGTGCCGCGAGCGGGCTGCAGAGCTCGCCGAAGCGCTCGTGATCGAGGCGGGCAAGCCGATCAAGTTCGCTCGCGGCGAAGTCGAACGGCTCGTCGACACCATCGAGATCGCGGCCGAGGAATCGACGCGAATCTACGGCGAAGTGCTGCCGCTGGACATTTCCGAGCGGGCCGACGGCTATCGCGGCATGTGGAAGCGTGTGCCGATCGGGCCATGTGCGTTCATCACGCCGTGGAATTTTCCGCTCAATCTGGTGGCCCACAAGATCGCCCCGGCCCTGGCCTGCGGCTGCCCGTTTGTGTTGAAGCCCGCTTCGGCGACGCCGATCGGGGCGCTGGTCCTCGGCGAAATTCTGGCCGAGACCGATCTGCCCGAGGGAGCGTTTTCGATTCTGCCAATGAAGTCGAGCGCGGCGGGCGCGCTGGTCGAAGACGAACGGATCAAAAAGCTGAGCTTCACCGGATCGCCCGAGGTCGGCTGGCAGCTCCGCGATCGGGCGCGGTTCAAGCAGGTGACGCTCGAGCTGGGTGGCAACGCGGCGACGATCATCGAGCGCGATGCCAATCTCGACGATGCGGTCGAGCGCAACATCTTCGGCGGCTACTACCAATCGGGGCAGAGTTGCATCAGCGTGCAGCGGATCTTGGTGCATGAGTCGGTCTACGCGGCGTTTCGCACGAAGTTTGTCGCGGCGGTGCGGGCGCTCAAGATGGGCGACCCGCGGTTGGAAGACACGTTTATCGGGCCGATCGTCAGCGAAGTGGAAGCGGCGCGGATTGAGCGGTCGATCCAGCAGGCAGTCGCTCGCGGCGCGAAGCTGCTTTGCGGCGGCGGACGCAAAGGACTCATGGTCGAGCCGACGGTGCTCGAAAACGTGCCCGAAAGCGCCGACGCCTGGTGCGAGGAAATCTTCGGCCCCGTCACGGCGCTCCAGTCCTTCCGCGAGTTCGACGAAGCGCTCGCCACCGTGAACGACAGCCGATTCGGTTTGCAGGCCGGAGTGTTTACGCGCGACATTTATAAGATCCAACAAGCGTGGGACGATCTGGACGTCGGTGGCGTGATGATCAATGAAGTGCCCTCCTGGCGGGTCGACCACATGCCGTACGGTGGCGCGAAGCACAGTGGGCTCGGCCGCGAGGGGATTCGCTGGGCGATCGACTCGATGACCGAGCCGAGGCTGTTGGTGATTCGGACGCCGGCGAACTAAAGGCGGAGGGCGGAAGGGGGAAGGTGGAGGGGCATACAGATTGCGAAACCGGCGGTTTTGCTCGGGTTTTTCCTAATTTGACAGGCATCGCTTTAAATATGTGCATTTTTTTTTCTAATATGACACGTGGGTTCTTCGTAAGTCATTATTTTTTCGATGGGGACACGGATAAATTGGGGGCGGGGTTGGGGGGTCAGGGGTCGGG
>JANNTD010000192.1:0-5406 GCA_031403315.1 Planctomycetota bacterium | reverse complement strand
TGCCGGCGATTCCCGGCCCGATGGCCTGGGGCGGATTGCTGCTGCCGCTGTTGTGGACCGCGATGAGCTATGGCCTGATGGGCGTGGTGAACCCGGTGCTGCAAGAGCGAGTCGACTGGCCCTGGTTTGTTGCATCGCAGTTCGTGTTTGGCATCGTGGCGTCGATCGTCGTCGTCCGCTCGGAACAAGTCTACATACCGCCGGCCGGGAAGGGTCCTGATCGGCGCGCGGATTTTGTCGCCAATTAACAAAACGTAGTGGAAATCAACTTCGGTATGAATCGGCTCGCAACAACATCCTGGCATCGCCGGCAGCTCGCGCCGGGAGTGCTATTGGTCGTGCTCGCCGTCGGTTGCACGCCGCCGGGGAAACCAGACCCGGCCAACCGACCGATCATGCCCGATCAAATCCTTGATTTCGACCGCTTGTTCGCCGCCAACTGTGCCGGCTGCCATGGCGAGAATGGTGAGCTCGGCCCCGCGCCGCCACTCAACGATCCGCTGTTCGCCGCGATCGTGCCGGACGCGGAGCTCGAGCGCGTGATTCGCGACGGCCGCGCTGGCACGCCGATGCCGCCTTTCGCGAGTGAAATGGGCGGTTCGCTGACCGACGCCCAAGTGAAAGTCCTCGCCGAAGGGATCAAATCGCACTGGAAAACGGAAGAGCGGCCCGCCGAGTCGCCGCCAGCTTATGAATTGTCCAAGAGCGAGGGCGTGCAGGCCTCGCCCGGCAGCCGCGAGCGCGGTGGCGAAGTGTTTGCCCGAGCCTGTGCCGGCTGCCATGGTCCGAACGGTGTCGGCATCGTGCACGAAGGCGTCGTTGCGAGCGCGATCAACGTGCCTGCGTTCCTCGCGCTGATCAGCGACCAGGCCATCCGCCGCATCATCATCACCGGCCGACCCGACCTCGGCATGCCGAACTTCGCCGAGCACGACGGCCGCCCGGAAGATTTCCAACCACTCACCTCCGCCGAGATCGACGACCTGGTGGCACTCATCGCCGACTGGCGCGCGACCGGCAACTCGATCGTTCAAACTGGGCAATAGGCTGTCATGGAAAACTCACCCACACCTTGCGGAGCAGCGAACGTGAGCGAGCCACCCGGCCGCCGCACGTTCTTGCGAGTGCTGACCGGCGCGTTCGGTACCATCGCCGCCGCCGCGCTGAGCGTGCCGCTGGTCGGCTATTTCTTCGGTCTGCGGAAGCGCCACGTGTTTTGGGTTGATTTGGGGCCGGTCAGCGACTTTCCGCTCAACCAAACGCGGCGGCTCGATTTCGACAACCCGCTCCAGCAACCCTGGGACGGCATCACCGCGCTCACCGGCGTCTACGCCCGCTACGAAGGCAAGGACGACAAGGCGGAAGATCAATTCCTCGTGCTCTCGGTCAATTGCGCCCACTTGGGTTGTCCCGTCACCTGGTTCCAACAGTCCGGCCTGTTCATGTGCCCCTGCCACGGCGGCGTCTACTATGCCGACGGCGAGCACGCCTCCGGCCCGCCGCCGCGCGGCATGTTCCACGTGGTGTGGCGGACCAAGGCTGGCCGGCTCGAGATTCAGGCACCGCACTATCCCACGCTCCAAAACACACTCACCGGCACCGTGTGACCGCGAGAAGGCAACGCTCCCATGAAAGGTTGGTTCCAAGCAATCGGCGACTGGTTCGATGCCCGGCTCGGCATCCGCGCCGTCTTTCTGCCGATGATGCGCCACCCGGTGCCTCGTCAACTGGAAGGACCGGAGGGTTGGTTCTACGTCTTCGGCAGCGCGTCGCTCACGCTCTTTCTGATCCAGATCATCACTGGCATCGGCCTGGCGCTCGTCTACGTCCCCGCGGCCGACAAGGCGTACGAAAGCCTGCTCTTTCTCGACTACGAGCAGCCTTTCGGCTGGTTCCTGCGGGCGCTCCACTACTATGCCGGCTCGGGCATGGTCGTGATGCTGCTCGTACACATGACGCAAGTCTTCCTGCACGGGTCGTACAAGTATCCCCGCGAGCTAACCTGGGTCGTCGGCGTTTTCCTGCTTGTCTGCACAATGGGCATGTTCTTCAGCGGGCAGATTTTACGTTGGGATCCCGATGCCTATTGGGGCCTCGCCGTCGCCGGATCGATGGCCGGCCGCGTTCCGCTGATTGGGCCGTGGGTTGTCGACATGCTGCTCGGCGGCCCAATCATTGGCGGCGACTCGCTCAGCCGTTTCTTCGCGCTGCACGTATTCGTGATCCCGGGCGCACTGATGTTCTTTCTGGCGGTTCATCTGTGGCTCGTGCTGCGCTGCGGCGTGAGCTCCCCGCCCGTTCCCGGCCAGTCCGTCGATCCACGCACATACGACGCCGCATATCACAAGGAGCTCGAAGAAGAGGGCGT
Source organism: Planctomycetota bacterium (assembly GCA_031403315.1). GTDB lineage: Bacteria > Planctomycetota > Planctomycetia > Pirellulales > Lacipirellulaceae > DASYDU01. Next base: position 3,038 of record JANNTD010000192.1, on the reverse strand, counting down.
GCCCTTCCTCGGCGACGCGCTCTTGAAAGACATCTTGTTCTCGGCACTTGCGGTAACGGTGGTCATTGTGATCGCCGCTTATCTCGGTCCCAAAGGGCCGACCGGTCCGCCCGATCCCGCACTTGCGGGTGCCAATCCCCGTCCCGAGTGGCCGTTTCTGTGGCTGTTCGCGCTGCTCGCGCTGAGCCCGCCGGCCATCGAGACGTTCATCATGCTCGTCTTTCCGGTGGTGGTGATCGGCGTGCTGATGTTGGTGCCGTTTATCAGCAACCGCGGCGAGCGGGCACCCAGCCGCCGGCCGGTCGCCGTGCTCTCGGTCATTGTCATTTACACCACGCTCGCCGCCCTCACTTACGAAGGCATCACCGCGCCATGGTCGCCCAAAATGACCGCCTGGACCTCTGACCCGATCCCCGAACACATCGTCGAGCATGCCTCGCCCGTCGAGCTGCAGGGATCGCTTGTGTTCCAGTACAAGAACTGTCGCAACTGCCATGCGCTCGACGGCCTCGGCGGCGACCGTGGACCGGACCTAACTTCGATCGGCGTGAGGATGACTCGCAATCAACTCATCGACCAGGTCAGCAACGGCACGCCCGGCGGCGGCAACATGCCCGCCTACGGCAAACAAATCAGCCCCGCCGAGATGGATGCACTCGTGGATTTCCTGGTCAGCCTGCGGCCCGAGGGCCAGTTGCCGGCCGGCGCCACCGACATATCTTTCGCGGCCGCTGCCGAGCTGCCTAACAAAGAAACCAGATAAGCGAACAGCCAGCCATGAGCCCGCTGCCATGAGCCCACCACCATGAGCGAGACGTTCGACGCATTCCTGCGCTCCTGGCCCTTCGCCCCATGGCTCGCGGCGTCGCTGCTCGTTCCCGCGTGCCTCTACACAATCGGTTGGCGGCAACTTAACCGTCGCGATCCCGATCGCTGGCATACCAGTCGCCTCGTCGCATTCATGAGCGGACTCGCCGCCATTTATCTCGCGCTCGCCTCGCCGATCGAGCCGTTCGCATCGCTCTTGCTGACGGTCCATATGCTTCAGCACCTGCTCTTGATGATGATCGCTCCACCGCTGTTGTGGCTCGGCTGGCCGTTGTTTCCACTGGAGCGCGGCTTGCCGGAACCGGTGCGAACTTATTGGATCGCCCCGCTGCTCCGCTCCCGTCCGTTGCGAAGCGCTTTCGCACTACTTGTTCATCCATTTGTTGCGTGGCCGCTCTACGTGGCGACGACCTGGCTCTGGCACACGCCGCGCGGCTACGAGCTCGGCCTCACGAACGACAATTGGCACGTCGTCGAGCACGCCTGCTTCATGGCGGCCGCCCTCGTCTTCTGGTATCCCGTCGTGCGGCCGTATCCCAGCCGGCCGCGCTGGCCGAAGTGGTTGCTGTTCCCGTACCTGCTGCTCGCCGACGTGCAAAACACCGTCCTCGCCGCGTGGCTCACGTTTTCGCCGCGCGTCCTCTACTCCTATTATTCGCAAGTCCCGCGACTCGACGGCCTTTCCGCTCTCGATGACCAGCACGCCGCCGGCGTCTTGATGTGGGTCCCCGGTTCGATTGCGTTCCTGCTACCGCTATTCTGGATCGGCGTCAGTTACTTGCTCGGAACCGACCGCGACGCGCCCGCCCGCCGCCGCGTCCCGCAACATGCAAATACTAATACCCGATTCGACCTGCTCACGACGCCAATCCTCGGTCGCTTCCTCCGTTGGCAACACGCTCGCCGATTGCTGCAACTTGCGCTGGTCGCACTTGCTATCGTCGTCATCGTCGACGGCCTCCGTGGCCCGCAAATCGCGCCGATGAATCTCGCCGGCGTGCTCCCCTGGATCCACTGGCGCGGCCTCTTGATCCTCTCGCTGCTGGTGGCCGGCAACTTTTTCTGCATGGCCTGTCCGTTCACGCTGCCGCGGTCGCTCGCCCGACGTTGGCTACCCATTGGCCGGCCGTGGCCGCGTTGGCTCCGCAGCAAATGGCTCGCGGCGGCGCTCGTCGCGATTTTCCTTTGGAGTTACGAAGCCTTCGCCCTCTGGGACAGTCCCTGGATCACCGCCTGGATCGTCATCGGCTACTTCGTTACCGCCTTTGTCGTCGACAGTCTCTTCACCGGCGCGGCCTTCTGCAAATACGTCTGCCCCATCGGCCAGTTTAATTTCGTTCAATCGCTCGTATCGCCGCTCGAAGTGACCGTCCGCGAGCCATCCACCTGCGCCACTTGCGCGACAAAGGAATGCATCCGCGGCAGCGCCTCCATCTCCGGCTGTGAGTTGCACTTGTTCCAGCCGCGCAAACATGGCAACCTCGACTGCACCTTCTGCCTCGATTGCGTCCACTCCTGCCCGCACACCAACGTCGGCATCCTCGCCACCGCCCCGGGTCGCACGCTCTGGAGCGATCCATTTCGTTCGGGCGTCGGCCGCTTCAGCCGCCGGCCCGACCTCGCCGCGCTGGTGCTGGTGCTCGTCTTCGGCGCGTTCGCCAACGCGGCCGGCATGATCGAGCCGGTCGTCGAGTGGCAAGATCGACTCCGACTCCGACTGGGTGATCCGCCGCAACTCGCGATCACTACCGCCTGCTATTTCATCGCGCTGGTCGTGCTGCCGCTTGCCGCCGTCGCGCTCGCCGCCGCGGTGAGCCGCCGCTGGGCCAAGCTTGGCGACTCGACGCTGACCACTGCGACGCGCTTCGCCTTCGCGCTGGTGCCGATCGGCTTCGGCATGTGGCTCGCCCACTATAGTTTCCACCTCTTCACCAGTTGGAAAACAATCCTGCCAGCCACACAGCGCTTCGCCGCCGACCGCGGCTGGACGGCGCTCGGCGATCCGCTCTGGGAGTGCGCTTGCTGCCAGGGCACAGCCGCGTGGATTCCGCACGTCGAGATCCTGATGCTCGACTGCGGACTGCTCCTGTCGCTCTATACCGGCTTCCGCATCGCCGAGGCGAACACCACGAGTATCCCGCAAACCTTGAAGGCGTTCAGCCCATGGGCGACTCTCATCGTGCTCTTGTTCGTCCTTGGCGTGTGGCTCG
>JANNTD010000191.1:0-20179 GCA_031403315.1 Planctomycetota bacterium | reverse complement strand
CGGGCGCGGGCCGGCTGGTGCTCAGCAGCACGAGCAATAACTACACCAGTGGTACACGGCTCGAAGGCGGGTCGCTGCAGATCTCGGCGCTTTCCAACATCGGCGGATCGACTGCGGCCATCACCTTCGCCGGCGGCATCCTGCGCACCAGCGGCACGACGATCACGTCGCTGGCGAACAACGACGTCAATTGGTCGACCTTTAACGGCGGATTCGACATCTCCACGGCGGGCTCCACCCTGACGCTCAGCCAGTCGATCGGTGGGACCGGGTCGATGACCAAGCTCGGCTCGGGCACGTTGCGTATGAACGTCGCCAACACGTACACCGGCGACACAAACCTCAACGCCGGCACGCTGACCGTGGCGCACCAGGACGCGCTGGCAGAAACCAATCTCGTGCCCGGCGGGGGAACGCTCGGCATCGCCGTGACCAACTTCATGAACATCGGCGGGCTCAAGGGCTCGGGCGCGCTGGCGCTGGGCGGGTTCCCCGTCAACGTCGGCGGCAACGACCAAAGCACCACGTACTCCGGCGCCCTCAGTTCGACGTCGACGACCGCCGGCCAGTTCAACAAGGTGGGCACGGGTACGCTCACGCTCTCCGGCAGCAGTTCGTACGCGCGGCCGATCGTGATTCAGGATGGCGCGATCGCCGTCAGTAGCGTGGCCCTTGCCGGCTCGAACAGTTCGTTGGGCACCGGCGCGTCGGCATCGATGCTCGTGCTCGACGGGGGCAAGCTGGTTTACGCCGGCAGTTCCACGGGCACCACCGACCGGCTCTTCACCGTCACCGCGAACGGCGGGACGATCGAAGGCGCCGGCACTGGTAAGCTCGTGCTCAGTTCGACCGGAAGCGTTGGGCAGAGTGGCACGGGCGACCGAACGTTCACGCTCATGGGCGTGAACTCCGACTGTGAGTTCAGGTTCGCGTTGGGCGATCCCTCCAGCGGCAAGACGTCGTTTCGCAAGGACGAAGGCGGCCGCTGGATCATGAGCGGCGCGGCCAACACGCTCACCTACTCGGGCGACACCATCATCGACGCCGGCATTCTCATCTTGAACGGTAATGCACGCCTGCCGTTCGGCGCGGGCAAGGGCAACCTCGTCATCAACGACGGTCAGTTCGAGATGAATGGCCGTGACATGTCGATCAACGGCCTCTACGGCGCGGGCAACATCCAGAACCGCACGAGCACTAGGACGCTGACCCTGGGCAACGCCAACGCCGACGGCGACTTCAGCGGCGTGGTGAGCAACACCGGCGGCGGCGGCAGCACGCAGCTGCTCAACGTCACCAAGGTGGGCACGGGCACGCAGATCTTCAGCGGCTTCAACACTTACGGCGGTGTGACCGACGTGCAGGCGGGCATGCTGGTGATGGCCAGCCGTGCTGCAGCGGGTTTCAGCTCGATCCAGGTGAGCGGTGGTGTGCTACGCATCGATCCTGGTGCCGACGAGGCGCTCGAGCTGTTCAAGACGGTCGCAATCGGCGGCACGACGAGCATGCCGGCCGGCACGATCGATATCGCTAGCGGTGGGTTCGTCGCGTCCAAGGCTGCGGGCAACACGCTCGAAACGCTCCTGGCGTGGCAGTACACCGGCATGGTCCAGAACACCGGCAAGGGGCTGACCAGCAGCTGGATCCTGTCGAATCCTGACTACGGCCTGGCGGTGGTCGATAACGCAGACCTCGGGCTCATCAGCTTCCTTGGCCGCAATGTCACCACTGATTCGCTCATCGTCGCGCCGGCGCAGCTGGGCGATGCCAATCTCGACAGCACGGTGGACTTCGCAGACTTGCTCAAGCTCGCGCTGAACTACGGGGCGTCGGACAGCACGTGGGCCGTCGGCGACTTCAACGCCGATCACATGGTGAACTCCGCCGACCTATCGCTGATCGAACAGCAATACGGCGAATCGGAGGAGGATTTCGCCGCTGCATGGGCACTCGCTCGAAGCCTCGTGCCGCTCAATGGCGACTACAACGAGGACGGGGTGGTCGACGCCGCCGACTACACTGTCTGGCGTGATCACTTCGGCCAGTCGTTTACGCTTGACAACGAGTGGCCAGACGCGGCGACGCCCGGCGTCGTCGATCAAGAGGACTACGACTTCTGGAAGCTTCACTTCGGCGAATCTCTCGGCAGTGGCCCGGGCTTCTTCGCGGGCTCTCATGCTAATGTTCCCGAACCATCCACGTTGGCACTTATCGTCATCTCCATGAGCTGCGTATTCGTCTCTCGAAACTGGTAGACGATGCCCTAGAATGCCGCTGGAATTACTCCGACGGGTTGAGTCGCCTCAAATTCGGAATCACCAACATCGTTGAACGCGCCACCGCGCGCGCCGATGAACTCACCGACGACGAACTTCGCGCCGGCGGCCAGCGCCTCGAGGGCAAAATCAAACGCTGGCGCCCCACCGTCGTCGCCTTCGTCGGCATCGGCCCCTACCGCATGATCTCCGGCATCAAAGACGCCCGCGTCGGCCTCCAAAAGGACCCCTTCGGCGGCAGCCACGCCTGGGTCCTACCCAACCCCAGTGGCCTCAACGCCCACTATCAGCCCGCCGCCCTCGCACAACTCTTCGGGGACCTCCGCCTCTGGGCCATTGCACATCACAGGCGCCGCGGAAATAAGGCCTCATTCGTTGACGCGTGAGACTGGTCAACAACCCACCGTTTTCTAGCGGACTGCATCGCCCCTTAACAGTGGCGCAGGTACTCCAATTCCAAAAGCTTGGAAGTTGCTGCCGGCCAGTCCGCGAAGCCAGCTAGGAAAAGTTCCATTGGCGTCCTGTTGCCTCCACTTACGACTGTCGCTGTCAGAAAGCGACTTTTCGCGATAACCCTTGTCACCACAAGGGTTTTCTTTTGCGCTTACCGAAACCACGGACTCTCATAGCAACTGGTACAGGATTTGGGGGCAGGCCAACTTCCTCCGAAAGCCGTTCTAGCGAAGGCACATGCCGACGACCGTCGAGAAACCAGCATCAGCAAGCGACTGCTGAACAGGCGAGGATGGACAGGGGTAGTCCCGAGTCTTCCTGACACATCATGAAGGAATCTCTCAATGGAAAAGTAGTGTCCTGTAGTCACCCTCCCTTTGCCCGACGCATACTTGGGGCGTGGCTTCGGTACTATTTGATCGCAACTCCCGTCCAGTTGATGATTAGATCGCGTCCGTGACTGCACGGCCCGGCGCACCGGCTCACTTCTAACAGCCGTCGCTGTGTCTATTCGAGCTCCGGTTGATCAATTGCGACCGAGCGACTGGCGTGGCCGTGGGCGTCGAAGGCGCGCAGTTGATAGCCTGTGCGGGCGGGAAGGGGATGTTCGTAGACAGGCGAGTCGGTGGTCGGCAGTTTACCGTCGGTGGTGTAACGGATCATGAGGCCGGGAAAGGCGACGTTGGCGTGCAGCTTGCCGTCGCGGACGACTGCGCCAGGCGGTGGGATTCGATAACGGACTTCGCCGGCGAGCTCGCTCAGTCGCGGCAGTTCGCGCTGTCCCAAGGCGTTGGCGAATTGATTCCAGGCCTGGGTGAGAGCAACTTCGCGGGCCGCGGGGTCCGGCAGCTTGGCAAAGTCGGGTTCGGCTGCCCAGGCACGTTCGGCGAGCGCGATCGTGCGGGGAAAGGTCATGTATTCGAGAGCCGCAGGGCTGCGGAGGTTTTCGCCCCAGAGTTCTCCTTGGATGCCGCGAATGCGCTGGCGGCCAGCGGGGTTGAGGCGAACGCTATCGGCGAATTGTCCTACGGCGAGCGGCTGGCCCATCGAATTGGAGCGGGCGTTTTGGAACACGTCGAGCGGATTGAATTCGAACGGAGAGCGTGTGTCGACGAACCCAGCCCAATAGTAGCCTGGCTCGAGCGGGTCTTTTTCATGGGCCAGGTCGAAATAGAGATGCGTGGCGTTCGAGAGCACGACTTCGAAGCCGGCATTGGCCAGCCGGTAAGCGGCGTCTTCTCGGCCCCAACCCCAAACGTTGTTCCAGACGTACGCCGTCGGGCGCTTCGGCCAATCGGTATCGGCGGTCGCGAAGAGCAGGCAATCGTCCCAACAAGCGGGCGTCGCGCCGTGCTTAGCGACAACGCCACAAGCGCGTTTCAAAAAATAGAGTTCGAGTTGTTGTCCTCGGGAGAGTTTTGGATCCGGCGCGGGGATCGAGCGGCAAGCGGGCGACGATTCCCAAGCACCCCTGGGCACTTCGTCGCCACCGAGATGCACCATCTCGAGCGGCACGCCGGCGCGGCGGTACATGCCGGCAAGTTCGCCGACGACAACATCAAGAAATTCGTACGTCGCATCGCGACCCACGTCGATGACGTTGTCGCGCCAGGCTTGGACCGATTCGTATTGCGACTTGTCGCCTGGCTCCGTCAGCCGGACATTTTGGGCATCGCTGTCGGTGCGTTGCGATCGAACCTCCATGGCCTTGACCGCTGCCCGCGAGTGGCCGGGGACGTCGATCTCAGGAACGACCGTGATGTGCCGCGATTGGGCGTAGCGAAGGACGTCGATGAACTCTTCCTGGGTGTAATAGCCGCTGCCGACTGACTCGACCGGATCGGGCGACGGTCCCGACCCAAGTGACGGAATCAGAAAATCGGTCTCGTTCGGCGTGTGCCCGCGTCGGCCGCCGACGGTCGTGAGCTCGGGCAGCGCTTTGATTTCGATCCGCCAACCTTCATCGTCGGTCAAATGCCAGTGGAAGCGATTCAGCTTGTAGAAGGCCATCAGGTCGAGCAGCTTCTTGACGGTTTCAACGCTCTGAAAGTTGCGGGCCACGTCGAGATGCAGGCCTCGGTAGGTGAAACGCGGAGCGTCGACAATTTCGACTGCGTCGATCGACAGCCGCTTGCCAGGCATGCGATACGCTGCGAGAGGCACCAGTCCGCGGAGCGTCTGGAGCCCGTAGAACACGCCGGCGGGGTCGGTGCCGACGATCTCGATGCAGGCCGTGGTCGTCGCGGTCAATTTGTAGGTTTCGTCACCTGGATGCTTGGTCGCGTCGCCAATTTTCACGTCACCCAGTTTCAGGTGGATCGAATTCCTTCCATCGCCGGGCGCTGGCTGATGGTCGAGCTGCAAATTGAATGTGCGATGCAGGCTGTCGGCAAGAAACTCGGCTTCATTCTCTAGGGTGGGCTCGTAAACAATTCGCGTCGACGAATCAATTGTTACTTCGCCGGGGCGTTTTGCGATTGAAACGGGCGTTGGTACGACGGGCGGCAATTCGTCGATTGGCAATTTCGACAGCTTCGCATTTGCCGTATAGCGCGACTCGGCCGTGACGACCGGCACTAGGTCCTCGGCGCCGCGATGAATCTTAGCCGCGTCGGGAAACGGTCCGATTTCGAGCGGCACTTCAACGGGCGCGCGCTCGACGCCGGAAGACTCGGTTCGCACCAGGTACAGACCACTGGGTGCGTCGCTGACATTGATCGCCCACGGCGCGCCGAGGAATCCCACGACTCGCTCTTCACCGGCGCCGATGGACGGACTAGTCTTGTCGGGCCGCAGCACGTAGAGGTCGCCGTTGACGTGGCCGAGCACGAGGGGCGGTGCGACGCTCCGCGGATCAATTCGGCTCGACGAATTGAAATAGAGGTCCCAAGGAGGCACGAATGGCTCGTCGGCATTGTTTCGAAGCGTGAGCTCGGCCTGATAGCGATTGTCGGGTAGATTTTCTACAAGCCGCCACGTCGCCGAAAGCGCCGTGTCACGCTTCGAGTTCGTCGTCTCCGCGACAGCATGCAGTGCCGGAGATAACACGAGAATTACCAGCCAACAGCCCAAAGCGGAGAAGCGACCGATCGACGCCAAGGACACGCACATGCGTTAGCTGACCGAGCGACGTGTCACGTTGAAGGTGATGCCGCTCAAGGTGTCTTGAAGTTCATGGATGCGAGACGCGGTGACTGCGCTGATTCCGGTAGCGATGGCTCCAAGCAGATGTGTGCCGCTCGTGGGCAGGAAGCGACAATTGTCAAACGCCGGCTCGAGAGCCAGCTGGCGGGCTTTGTTTACCAAGTGGTCGCGGAGCCAGGGGAGTTCGTCGAACAAGCGGCCGTTGACGAACACGCACTCGGGATCGAACAAGTTGACGACGTGCGCGAGCGCCATGGCCAAGTACTTGCAGACGCGGTTCAATTCGGCGCGGACCAGCTTGTCGCCATCCAGCGCGAGCGTCATCAACTCGCTAAAGTCGATCGATCGCCCGAGCCCTTTCGACACGCGGTCGACGAGCGCCCATTCGCTGGCGACGGTTTCGAGGCAGCCGCGGCGGCCGCAGCGGCACACGCTGCCGTTGGTGACGACGGGGATGTGTCCCATTTCGCCGGCGAAGCCGTTGTGACCGGTGAGGAAAGTACCGTTGATCATCACGCCCATGCCAATGCCGGTGCACATGTCGAGCACGACGAAACTATCCAGGTTGTTCGCCTGGCCGTAGACGTACTCGGCGAGGCACAGCGCGTGGGCGTCGTGCACGAGCACGCAATCGGCTTTCACGCGGCGGCCGAGATCTTTCCCAAGCTGCTTGCGATTCAGAAAGGGCAAGCTGGCGGCGAGGCGAATTTCCTGCCGGCGATAGTCGACCAGGCCGACGACGCTGATGCCGACCGAGAGGATCGACAATTCACCCCCGTCGAGTGCCTCAATCCTCTCGACGACGGTGTCGAGCAGCCCTTCGTACGAATCCGGCGTAGCAAACGCCTGCTGGGAACCGTCGCGCACGACGCCGTCGAAGCCGGCGGCGGCAATCTCGCACGATCGCACGTCGACGGTGAGACCGACGACTTGCGCCCGCTCCTTGGAGAGCCGCAGCCGTTTGGCCGGCCGGCCAGGGCCGGAGACGATATCGTCAAATTCTTCGAGCAGCCGGGCGTCGATCAGCGTGCCGACCGCCTTGGCGACGGTGGGAAAGGTGACGCCCATGTGCTGCGAGAGATCCCCGCGCGTCGAGGGACCGTGCTGCCGAATCGCGCGCAACACCAGGGCCTCGTTGATGCGGCTCAAGAGTTGCGGTTGAACTGGCGACAGATTGCTCACGAAACGCCCCCGCCCTGAGTTTGTGCCCCGTCAGCAGCGACTAAGTAATGCTACTTTTATAGCCAACGGAGAACCCCCTTTACAAGCCTTCTATTGCGTCAAGCCCGAGTAAACCTCCGCGCCCCTGATCGTACTTGCTGCCCGCCAAGTCGCGAGATCGACGTCATCGACCACGAACTGGACCGAACCATCGCACATGACGGCGTTGACGCCGCCAGAATGGCGACTTCGCGCAGCGTTGTTGAATCGCGGACCAGCCGCCGTGTCGCACGGTGGATTTGGCTCTACTTTCTTACAGTATTCAGGTCGTTGCATCCGATCGGAGTCCGAACCGTTTGGAGAAGCGTAAGTCTCGAACCCCGCTGCCCAACCCCACCAAGTAAACCCACGGAGGTCGCCGTCTTGCCCCTGTACCGTCTCGGAGACCATTAATGTCTTGCTTAGACCGTCCGTAATTCTACGAAAACTGGACACCAAATTGTGCTTCACCTCGGATCCGTCCTGGCCGATAAAGGGACTTCCCAAATACTCAATCGCGGGCGTGCCAGCCGTACCGGGATGGAGCGTCCCGGTGTGATTCGTGTTGCCGAAGTTGGCAACGTAGTTATGATAAGTCACACCTACTTTACCATAGATTCCGCCCGAGGCGACTTGCGTCTCATCGCTGGGACAAGTCAATGTAGCGATCCGAGTTTGAGTCACCTGATAATTCCTCATGGGAGGGGTCAGGCCGGGTGCATCTGTTTCATCCGCGTCATAACGATATTCAGTGAGAAAAAACTGCGTCGACTTTGGCAGAAACTGATAGATATCCGCCAACTGCTGTTCTTCGATAAATGGCAGAATGGCCGGCTGCCAGGTTCCCTGACAACAACTGTAAGCTCCCATTGGGAGCTGTTTGTAAGTGTCGTGAAAATTTTGGAATGCGATCCCGATTTGCTTCAAGTTGTTGACGCATTGACTCCGCCTCGCCGCCTCGCGGGCCGCCTGAATCGCCGGCAACAACAGCGCCACCAAAATGCCGATAATGGCAATCACCACCAGCAGTTCCACGAGCGTAAAACCACGATTTTTTTGTCGCATGATCACGAACTCCTCAAACAGACAAGCCTGGGGTCCTATTTCGCGGAGCGCTTCACAATATCAAACTCGAAATGATTGTCACCGTTCGCGGTGACCTCGATCGTCTTCTTACTGTCTACATTATATTCGGGCGGAATTCGTTCCGGTGCCGTGAGTGCGCCGGGTGGAACACTGGCGTCTGCTGCCGAAATCTCCAAGGCGTACGTCCCCGGCGGCAACCCCTTCTCGCGCGGAATCTGAAATTGGCCATTTACAATCATTGCCCCAGATGCGATGAGCTTCTCCGTTCCGGTGGACGTTAAGCGAATCGTTCCGCCGTCGAGCGGCGCGCCCTCCAAAGAGACCATACCGCTGACCGCCAGGCGGTCGGACTTCGGACCACATCCGACGAGGACCAGTCCTCCGCTAACAAGTGACGCGAAGGCGAGCAAGACCGGCAAGCGCAATTGGAGCCGGGGCTCGGATTCCGAAAGACAAGCTATTCGTTGTTCCAGCATTCGCACAGAACCTATTCGCGACGGGACATGCGGTATCGCGCAAGCGACTCGCGGTTTTCCCCGCCGTCCCACAATATCTTAAATGATATTGAATATATCTGTCAACGAATGTTTTTGACAATTTTTTCGGGCCACGTCAGAATGAACTCAGATGGTTCCGTCGAGTCGACGTTCCGTCAACTTAGCCGGGAGGTTCCCTTCGGGTAAAGATCTACAAGTGGAGTATCCGTTTCGGCCAGGAAGTGTCCCAAAGAGCTATTGCCGGGCGGAGCTGCGTGGACGAGGAATGCCACCGGTGGCTCCAGCGGTCGAGGCCAAGCCCCCGGCATCGGCGGGAAGCTCCATGCTCTATCAGATTGACCATCCGATAAAGATTCTATGAATAATTTGTTGCAATTATTCTATGGCTTGTTATAAATAACGTTTGTGGGGTTTTGGTAACTCGCTTGGCTCGTACAAATGCTCGCGGCGGACGGCCGCGACACGGGAGATGAAGCTAATGAGGATTTCTAATCGCAATAATTTCTACCGCCTTGTTCCGACGCTCGCGTTTGCCGCCTATTCACTGGTGGCAGCGGTCGCCGTGATCTTTTTCACCTGTTCAGCCCAGGCAGCCGACCTTCTCGCCTATTCGTTTGAGCCCGATCTCGAGGGGTTCGGACCCAACGGCCCCGGTACGACCGTCACGCAGGACACGATTGGCGCGACCGAAGGGACACATTCGATGAAGGTCGACATCGTCAGCGGAGCCACGTTCGTTGGTTCGGTCACCCCAAATTTGATTGCCGGCGTCTTTGGCGACCCGCCCGGCCTCGATCATGTGACCTTCGATCTGACCCTCCCAGTAGCGTTCGGTCCTGAAGACGGGACCGGCTTTGCAGTCATCGGTGTCACTGTCTTCGGTCAAACGCAGGAGGGGCTGGAGGCGAATACGCAAATTGACTTCAATACCAGAGAACTTAACATCGGCTCACTTGATGCAGGGACGTACCTCAACCAACGGATCGAACTGGACGCGATGGTGCATCCGGTCACCTTTGAGATTCTCCCGTTCAACGACATCTTTGGCACCCAGGGCAGCAGTCCAGACGATATCGTCCCGACCGGCTTCCAGTTTTACTTCAACAAGACCGGCAGCTGCTGCGTGACTGGGCCTCACGTGCTGACTCTTTACATCGACAACATCCGTTTCGGCACCGACCCGGATGCCGTCTTGGGCGACTACAATGGCAACTTCGTCGTCGACGCTGCGGACTACACGGTCTGGCGCGATACGCTCGGCTCAACGACCGATCTCCGCGCCAACGGCGACGATACCGGCGGGAGCTTGGGTGTGATCGATGCCGCGGATTTTGCCTTCTGGAAGTCTCAGTTTGGCCTTGGCGGCGGTAGCGGCGCCTTGTCATCCACCGCCGCGGTTCCCGAGCCGGCTAGCGCCTGGTTGCTAGTTGTCGCTCTCGCGTGCTTGTCGGGACGGAGCAGGGGCAGGACAGCTCGGTAGAAAATGTTGTGAATTGCTTTTCGTGTTTGCTTGTCGACTCGTCAGATTTCTGTTCTTGATTGGCACCTTGTGACCTATGTGCTGCCCCGAGTGAGGGTCGTACTCAGTCACTTCTATCACTCTTTTGGGAGGTTCGACTAATGAGAAAAGTGTTAGTTTGTATCGCGGCAGTCGTCGCGGTCACCTGTGGCACAAGCGGCGCTTGGGCTGACTCTCTGTTGTATTCGTTCGAAGGCGGTCTGGATGGTTTCGGCCCGAACGGCGCCATTTCGCTCGCGAGCGACACGATTGGTGCGACCGATGGCACCGGGTCGATGAAGGTCGGGCTCGTCACTGGCGCCACGTTCGTTGGCGGGATCACCGGCAGCCTGCCTGCTGCCGTCGGCGACCCGCCAGGCATCAGCCATATCCTCTTCGACATGACCATCGACGCGGGTCAGGAATTTACCGGCGGCTTTGCCGTCGTCGGCGTCACCATGTTCGGTTGTACGCAGGGGGCGGTGTCGTGCGGAAACCCGTTTCAATTTGCCGACACGGAGGCCATTGGCGGCAAAGTGGCCGGCACGTATACGGACATCCGAATTGATCTCAACAATTCGCTCCACGCGCATCCGCTAACGTTTGTTCCCAATCTGACCTTCAACCAGATTTTCGGACCAAACCCGGGTGCTCCGAACGACATCATTCCGACCCACTTTCAGCTGTTCTTCAACAAGTCGGGTGATCAACCACTGACGGTCTATATCGACAACATCCGAGCCGTGGTGCCGGAGCCGGCAACTGGCGCCTTGTTCAGCCTTGGTGCGATTGCGCTGGGGTTGGTTGCACGTCGTCGTTCCGCTTAGATAGTCCAGCATCGTTTGTTGGCCGCTTTGCGGTTGAAGAAGTTGTGGGGGGCAGACCCTGTTTTTCAGGGCGGACAGAGCCGCGCGGTTTCCACCGGACCGCGCGGCTCATTTTTTTGTGCGTCGCGGAGTTTCGTCCTCGGTTCGTTGCGGAGATCGGAAATATGGATTCGCTTGGGTTTCGATTGGCAGTGTTCTGCATGATCCAAACGGCGGTGCTACTAGGTCTCACGAACCGGTCATCTGCCGCGGTGCCGCCCACGGCCGAGCAGCCCTGGCGCGCGCTGCATGTCATTGATTACACGAGTGACGAGTCGCTCGAGCAGCTCGCCGAGCAGCTTCCCGCGCTCGCCAAGCTCGGCATCAACTGCCTGTTTCTCGAAGTCAATTACGGCTTCGAGTACCAATCGCATCCGGAGCTGCGGGCCGGCGAGCGCGTGATCACCAAGGCGGGGGCGGCGCGGTTCGCGGAGGCCTGCCGCGCGAATGGCATCGAGCTGGTGCCGCAGTTTCAGTGCCTGGGGCATCAATCCTGGGCCAAGAACACGCACCCGCTGCTCACGAAGTATCCCGAGCTTGATCTCACGCCGGGCGCTTTTCCCGAGAACGAGGGCATCTATTGCCGCGAGTGGGATCCGATGAATCCGCGTGTCAATGAAATCGTGTTTGCACTGATGGACGAGCTCGCGGGTGCCTTCGACGCCAAGGCATTTCACGTCGGCATGGACGAAGTTTTTCTGCTCAAAGACAAGCACGCTAAGTCGACCAAGGATCGCGACCCGGCTGAAGTTTTTGCCCAAGTGGTGAACGAACTGCATGGACACCTGGTCGGCAAGCGCGGCCTCACGATGTTGTTGTGGGCCGACCGGCTGATCAACGGCGACCAGTGGAGCATGGGCGAATGGGAGGCGTCGAAGGTCGGCACGGCGCCGGCCGTCGACAAGATTCCGAAGGACATCATTCTCTGCCCGTGGCATTACGAGCCACGCGAGGCCTACGAATCGTTGCCGATGTTCATGGAGAAAGGCTTCCGCGTCCTGCCGGCGAGCTGGAACAACGTCGAAGCGTCGAATGCCCTCATCCACTATGCCCGCGAGCACCAGCGCGATGGCCGGCTGATGGGGCACATCTTCACGACCTGGTCTGTGTCTACGGACGACCTGGCCACCTGGCAACCGATCGTCGAGGGCATGCCGCTGCTACAAACCAAGCCGTGAACCGTTAGCTCGGCTCAGTCTCCGAAGACTCGGTCCAATCGGCCCGGGACAGATTGCGCGAGATAATCATCGCCGCGACAATCGCCACAGCAGTCCAAATTCCACCGGCGATCCATTCTTTGAAAATCAGTTTGCCGATGCCGAACAACGTGGCGTAGATCAGCACGCACCCCAAGAAACAGTTGAAAAATTGCATCGCAAGGCTCTCGCCGCCGAACGAGGGTGGCAAGCCGGCTTCCGCGGCAATCGACGTCCAGCCTGGTCCCTCCGGACGTACCTTGCGATAGAAATTTAACAATGTTTCGCGCGGTTCGGGCGGCGTGAGCCAGGTAACACTGAGCCAGGCCACGGTGGTGATACCGACTGTGACCAGCATGATCAGTGCGAAGTCCCGCGGCGAATCGCTGTTCCAACCCAGGTAACGCTGCAAAAACAGCGACACGGCCGCCGCGACGATCATTGCCGACACTTCCGACCAGGCGTTGATTCGCCACCAAAACCAGCGGAGCAGCAAAACGGTACCCGTCCCAGCACCAGTGACCATCAGCAGCTTCCAGGCGTACTCGATCGAGTCCAAGTAATATGTCGCCACCAACGAGAGTACCATTAACAGGACGGTCACCGCTTGGGATGCGAATACATAGTGCCGTTCGCTAGCCTCCCTGATGACGAACCTGCGGTAGAAGTCGTTCACCACGTAGGAGGCGCCCCAATTCAATTGTGTTCCGATGGTCGACATGTAGGCCGCCGCGAAGGCTGCGATCATGAATCCGCGCAGCGACGCCGGGAATACCTCCGGGTCCATCAGCGCTCGCACGTAGCCGTGCCCTTTTTCCGCGTCGGCCTGGTCCGGATAGAGCACGACCGTGGCCAGTGCGGTGAGAATCCAGGGCCAGGGGCGCAACGCGTAGTGGGCGACGTTGAACCACAACGTGGCGTACAGACCGTCGCGCTCGCTCTTCGCAGAAAAAATGCGCTGGGCCACATAACCACCGCCGCCCGGTTCGGCACCCGGATACCAGGTCGACCACCAGACGACGCCCAGGTAGACAAACAGCGTGGTCATCGGCATCCACGGTGAATCAAGCGGCGGGAAAAAGTCCAACCGTGAGGCGGTCGCGCCGCTGGCGGCGTCGAGTTCCGTGATTTTGCTCTTGAGCACGTCGATGCCACCGACGGCGTTCACGGCAAGAATCGCCAGCAGAATGACCATGCCCATCTTCAGCACGAACTGAAACAAATCGGTGACTAACACGCCCCACAGGCCTGAGATGGTGGTGTAGAAGGCAGTAAAGCACAGAATTCCGACGAGGATCATCGTGGCCGTACGGCCGTCCACACCGAGGGTGCCCTTCAGGATGATGATCATCGCCAGATTCACCCAACCAAGGATGATGCAATTGATCGGGATGCCGAGATACAAAGCGCGAAATCCGCGCAGAAATGCGGCCGGCTTTCCTGAGTAGCGGAGCTCGGCAAATTCGATGTCGGTCATGACGCCGGCCCGCCGCCACAACCGCGCATAGAGGAAAACCGTCATCATGCCGCTCATGACGAGGTTCCACCACAACCAGTTGCCCGCGATGCCGTTCTTGGCGACCAAGCCCGTTACGAGCAGCGGCGTGTCGGCCGCAAAGGTCGTAGCGACCATCGACGTGCCGGCGAGCCACCAGGGGACGTCGCGGCCGGAAAGGAAGAATTCGCTGGTGCTGCCGCGAGCACGGCGGGCGTAGTAGAGGCCGATACCGAGGTTGAACAGAAAATAGGCTGCAATGACGACCCAATCAAACAGGCTTAATTTCACGCCAGACTCCTCGTGCCCCGACGGCGGTGAATGGGGATAACAAACGCAGTGAGCACACTCAATAGGATCGCAGTCGACGGCTCCGGAACGGAAGTTCTTGCGGCCGAACTACTGCCCGGACCCAACGCCGCGCGATCGCGCCAGAAAGTATAGTCGATCGCATCCACCACGCTATCTTCATTCCCGTCGGCACGCATGTCGCCGCTCGTGGCGCCGAAGCTCGATTTCCACAAATCATAGTCTTCGGCGCCGACCGTGCCGTTGCCATCGTAGTCACCTGGGATGGGGACGGGAATAAAGCTCTGATTCTTCTCGTAGGCCCGGCGGAGCAGCGAATTCGCATTGTCGGGATGCAAGTCCTGCGCGATTTCCCAGATGATGATGTCCTGCAGGCCCTGGTCGTGGGCGTATTGAACGCGCTGTTCCACCAAGTCGGGCCCTGGAATCCAAACGGACTGACCTTGGTAGGTGTAGTAGTTCCCGTCGGTGGTGGTGCCGCCGGCCGCCATCTCACTGTAGGTATAGGCGGTGCCGCCTTGGGGACTTTGCACGGTGCCGATGCCGCGGCCGAAAAACGGGAGCCCAATGCCCAAATTCGCAGGGTCGGCGTTCTTTCCCCAGCTGGCGAAGACCCACGGCCGCTGGTTCAGTGTGCCGGCGGGATCAGTCCAGGCTTCGACGGAGTCGGACGTGTGTTCCGGGAGCGAATGTTCGCCGCGGTTCAAATCGGCAGGATCATTCGACCACCAGGCCAGCTCGTAAGTCATCAGCGAAATGCCGTCGATCGCATTCTCGCCGATAAACACGCTTTGAGGGATAAATTTGATCGGATCGACGGTTGCATACACGCGGCGATCCGGGCCGACTTCCTGCTTGATCCGCTGGAGCAAGAGTGCGTAGTTGTTGAGCTCGGTGTTGTTGATTGGATGCTCCCAGTCGGTGTCGATGGACGTCGCTCCGGTTTGGTCCAGCAAGGCGTCCACATTTTGGGCGAGCGTCGTGCGGAGTGTTGCGCTGGCGGCGACCGCGGCAAACGTGGTCGCCTCACCCGCACCACCTAACGTGACGTTCAATCGCGGCCGCTGATCTTGCGGAAGCGCCTCGATGGCCTGTTTGATGGTTGCGATCCGATTCAGATGAGTGGCCAAACTGCCGCTGTCAGAGAGTGGCGTGATGACGCCGCTGGAATTGACGGTCAGACCGAAATAGCGAATCTCATCGAGCAACGGCAACTGATCGGGCAGCCAGTTCGCGTTATACGACGCATTCATGCGGTAGTAGGGCAGATAGCCGATCAGGTCGACGGCCAGCGCGTTGGTACTCGCCGCCAATGACGACAGGAGCACGAGCGCCGTCGCCGATCGCCGCCAGTCCCAACTTCCGATCGCTCGAAAACCCATGAATTGCCCTCTCGGTTCGTCGAGTTCGAGACACCCGCAGCCCCAGCGTGGTATTTACTCAACACCGTTTAATATATCGCGGATAAGCGTTTTCAGCAATGATCTTGCCGAAAAACTTCGAGCGAATCGTCGAGATCCAGGTTGAATCAGTCCGCCGACCGCTGGCAGAGGCCGTCGCGGCGGTATCGGAGGCCGGCGTACGCAAACCACTGCGAGCATACAAGCGTCGAGCCAACAGCCTTGATTCACTTCACGGCCAAACGAATCGTCTAGCCAATTCTTTTTGGACACAAACTTAGGACAGAGACGGTACAATCGGGCAGAGATCTCGGTGGCGCGGACGGACCAATCTTCCATCGACGGCAAGCGTTCCATCTAAGGAATTCACGATGACTGAGTCTCGCCGTCAATTCCTCAAGATTTCGGCCGGCGGATTTTTTCTGGGCGGAACATGGGCGCTCGGGGGTTCGGCGCTCGGCGAAACGGAGACGCCGTCGCACGTCGCCGCGGTCCGCTATCTCGGCGACCAGTTCCGCGACAATCCTGTTGGAGTGACGGGGCAGGACGGGGCGACGAGCATCGTCCTGCCGTCGGGCGACGCTCTCTGGCTGTTCGGCGACACGATCGAGGGCCCGTTCGAGTCGATTCGCGGCCTGGCACTCGAAGACAAACTCTCCAACACGGGGGCGATCGTCCCAGCACAGGATGCTTCCGCAGGCATCAAGCGGTTCCGCTTTCTGACGCAGCCGGATGGTAAGCGACCGCGACAGATTGTGCCATTTGCGGCGGACGAAGATCCTAAGGTCAATCGCATCTGGCCGATTCATGGTGTGTGTGTCGGCGAACAGATCTACGTGTTCTACCACCGCATCTCGCTCATCCCCGGTGTCGACGTGTTCGAGAATTTCCATCTGGACGGCATGGGCATCGCCCGGGCGAAAGTTGGTAAGTGGCAGTTCGAGCGGCTGCCAGCGCCCGATGGGACGCGTGAATTCTGGAAGGGCGACCAACCGACCTTTGGCGTGTTCGTCGAGCAGCGGGACGGATATGTCTACGTGTGGGGCAGCCTGATGACCGGCATGTTCCTGGCCCGCACCCGGCCCGACGCGATCGCCGATCTGGCGAGCTATGAGTATCTCGTGGCGGCGCCGACCACGAGCAATCCGGAAGTGCAGCCGCGCTGGTCGAAATCGTTCGAGCCGACGGCTTCGCTGTTCGATTCGGTGCCGAACGAGATGTCAGCCTCGTACAATCAGCACCTCGGATGTTACACGGCAATTCACTCGCACCTGCGCGAGAACAAGATCGTGCTGCGAACGGCACCGCAGATCGTGGGCCCGTGGAGCGAGGCGGAGATCGTGTATCGCCCGGAGCGGATCAACGATTCCGACTTGATCTATGCCGCCAAGGAACATCCTGAATTGGCGCGAGAAAATGGCCGTATCATATACGTGACATTCGTGAACTCGACGACTTACGTGCCACAACTGGTCGAATTGACGCTCAAGTAGTTGGATCGTTCCGCTGGTGATCGCCCACATTGGGCAGGGCAGCGAACACATCGGGGCCAAAATAGCGCAAACTGACGAGCGGCTCGACGCCTGTGTTCTCAACCTCGACGCCGTGGTCCCCGGCTTCGGCCGTGATGAACACCTCATCCTCCGTGTCTTCGTGGAAGCGGATCGTCAAGGGAGTATGTAGCCGCAGTTTGCCGATGCGGCCGGTGCCTTGCACCGTGATCCAACTGCTCGCTCCCGGGTCCTGGAGCCGGCAGCGTGCTCCGGGGATCAACGTCAATTCGCGGGCGCTGAACAATTGCTGGCCGTTGATGCGGCCGTAGACGACCCAGCGATCGACCCAGCCGTCGCCCGACGCCGCGACGATCGGCTCCAGGTAATTGTGCTGCTTGAATTGGGGGTCGACATTTTTTTCCCAGTCGAGTTGACCCACGATGAAGTCGAGATCGTGATGCTTGTCGACAGGCATGTCTTTCACCAGTAGGTCCCAGGGCACGATGCGGCCCTCGACCAGCGACTGAAACATGCTGAACACGTCGCTACCCCACTGCGGCTCGTAAGTGCAGAGCGAACCGGGCGCGTGCAGCACACCAGGCGGTATCAGCCAGCCAGTTCCCCGTTTGAGCCGATGGGCCGACGACAAATCCAGGATGCCGTTGTCGCCCTGGTTCCAGTTTTCCAAACAGCGGCGGACCTGTTGTTTCGTCGTGCCGGGTGCGAGTCCCATGAACGTGTAGGCGAAGTTGTTGTCGACGTTGTTCAATTGGGGTGGGAAGTAGTAGCTTTCGGGCTTGCCCTCCTGGCCGACGAGGGCCGCGTCTTCGCTCCGCTGATGCATGTGGTGCGGGATGGGGCCCATGTTGTCGAAGAATTTTGCAAAGATCGGCCAGCGACGGTATTTGTCGTAGATGGAACGGCCGACCAGCCGCGGTCCCAGCTCTTCGATCGCGTCGCTCAGCAAGAATCGCTCGTCTTGGTGCCGCACGAAGCTGAGGCCTTCGTGCCAGACGCGGTTTTCGTTCGTGGCGATCACCGTGCTGCCAAGCCAGCGCTCGTCGATGCCACCACGATGCCCGCCATAGGCATACCAATCGTCGGGATGGAGCCGAATTCGCTTGCCCGGATGCAGAAAGCTGCGCGGCACCCAGTTCGGCGCGAGTCGCAGGATTCCTTCGCCGGCCTCGAACGCGCGTTCGAGACTCGCCCGCACGGCGTCGCCACGGACGACAGATTGGCCGCAGAAGTTGGTGGTCGCGCTAATCATGCTGGAATCCGAGATGTTCGAATCATCGTGCGATTCTACGCCTCACACATCAAGGTAGATTCCGCCATCTTCGACCGAGAACTGCGCGCCCGCGGCTTGGGCCGCAGTTTCGAGGGCACAGCGGAGCATGTTCCGCACATCAGGACCGTGATCGACGCGACGCATCACCGCTTCTCCCGACTTCTCACCAATTGACAGAATAATCTTGAGGCCTTTTCTCTTGCAAACAATTTTCGGGCCATTCTCCAATTGCAGGTTCATCGGCTTGATGTAGGCATCGGCGTAGTTGATGCCGATCCCCGAGTTGTCGGGGGCGGCCGGCGGAATCAACTGCTCGGCCTGAATGTTTTCATCAACGATTCGCATTTTCATGTCGACTCTCGGCTAACAGGGTAAACAACTCGACCAACAAGGGAACTCCGACACGCGGCTATTCGTGATTCTCCAACGCAAAATGAATCGTCTGCAGGACGATTCGCCATTTGTGATCTTCGTGGGCACGCGTGCAAATGCAGCCTGCCGGGCTGACCGGCGGATTCCAGGCCAGCACTTCATGCAACGAGTGGCCCACGAACGGCTGATACGATTCGATCTGCGCCAGATGTCGGGTCGGGTTTTCGAGATGCGCGCACGTGGAACGGTTGCCAATGTCGTTGTCGGCCGGCTGGCAGGAACTGCGAGTAATTCGGTAGCCGTTCGCGCCATCGCGTTCGAGATAAACATGATAATCGATCACCAACGGCACTCCCATGTTGCTGCACGTCGATCCATCGAAGCGAAAGCTCGCCAGCAGCTCGCGGTTGGATTGAACTGCCAACTGGAGACGTTTTTCACGCCAAAGCGACAGTGTTTTGTCGGAAAATGCGTATGCGTGCTTCTTCATTGTCAGCGGACGTAGTTCAAACAATCGATTCGTAGGATGCGAACACATGGTATTACTAGTGCGAGCGAACGAAATGCTTATAAGTTGACCGCATCGACGGCGCCATTGCAGTCAACCGTGGTT
Source organism: Planctomycetota bacterium (assembly GCA_031403315.1). Taxonomy (GTDB): domain Bacteria; phylum Planctomycetota; class Planctomycetia; order Pirellulales; family Lacipirellulaceae; genus DASYDU01. Next base: position 990 of record JANNTD010000191.1, on the reverse strand, counting down.
CCATCGAACAAGACGGTCTTGTCGTATCGCAGATTCGCCACCGTCTCCAATGGGTCATGCCGAGTAAAAATAAACCGAGCTCGGCAGCCGGGTGCGACACGACCGACCGGCTCGGCGAACTCTAAGGTCGCTGCGCTCGCGCCCGTTGCGCTCTGCAAAACTGCCATCGCCGGCAGGCCGGCCTGTTCCATGTGACACAATTCGTTGAGTAAACCGATTCCGTGTGGCACACCACATGAACCAGCATCACTTCCCGCCAGCACTACGACTCCCATCGCATGAGCCAAGCCGAGCATTTGACGATGGCCGTCGATGATTCGTTGGAGCTGTCCGACCACTTCGACGCTCCAGCCGAGTTCGTCGGCATGATCGATCTGCGCCTGCACAGGCGCAAACGTCGGCACCCAGGCAATCTCTCGGTCGCGCATGCGGGTAAGCTGCTCGGGAGTGACGAAAAAGCCGTGCTCGATTGTAGTGACGCCGCCCTCGATCGAGTTCTCGACGCCCGCGGTGCCGGACGCGTGGGCGAAAGTCTGTCGCCCGTGTTGGGCCGCCGCCGCGACAATCGCGGCGACCTCGCTCGCCGGCATTTGGGGAGCGGTCGTGACGTTTCCCACTCGGAAATCGATGATTCCGCTGACGAGTAACTTGATGCGATCGGCTCCCGCGCGGACGCGGGCCGCGACGCAAGCGGCAAGGTTGGCGTGATCTTCGATCGGTTCGCCCATGAACGCGCCGTATCGGCCGCGGTGATGCAATGCGGCACCAGGGCCGTCGATCCAGGGTGCGGTTGCAATCTTCCCCAGGTGAGTCTTCGCCTCCGCGGCCAGGGCCAAGCCGACGCCGTCCTTGTCGCCGGCGTCGCGCACCGTCGCCACGCCGCATTGCAAGATGCCAGGCCAGCGTGTCCGCGCCTGATTGATCAGTGCGTCGGTCGGCTGTTTCAAATACTGCTTGCGTTCCTCCAAGTCGACCGGTGCTCCTTGCAGA
>JANNTD010000190.1:0-26368 GCA_031403315.1 Planctomycetota bacterium | reverse complement strand
CAGGTACTCGCGCAGCTCGACGAGCTCGACGAGCATCTGCTGCCAGAAATGGCAGCGCGCGATCCCGAGGTCTTTCCCAGCCAAGTGAAGGCGGACGCACCCCCTTGGACTGAGAAACTGCAATGCCTGGCGGCCTGGAAGGCGGCGGTCCGGCAATTGCGCGGCTGTCTTGTCGCCAGCCGTACCGCGCCATCGCGCATCCTCGATGCGGCCGACTTCCTTGCGTTTATGGAATGGGAGCCCTCGTCGACGTACGAGATCGGGGTTTTCGAAATTCGCTGGAAACTCTCTTGTTTTGCGACCCTCGATTGGAAGGAAGCATGCGGAGAAAATTTTGGGCTTTCGAAAGCGGGCGGCCCTTTCGACCCGGACTTTCCAACGCGTTCGATCAACGCCGTGAAGCGTTGGATGCTGGCGGGCTCGACCCAGGATGTCAAATTGTACAACCCCTTGTGCGTTTTGCTTCCGGCCATCGCCGACCAAGACCCGAATTTCGCCAGGATGATCCTGGATGCACGAATCTGGCGCACGCGGATCTTAGCGAACGCGGCGCTGACAGAGGACGAGCGTCGCAAGGAGTTGTCGCGACTAGACGGCTACTTCGGCTATGTCTTGAACAATGCCCTGCTGCATGTGGTCGCGGCGCTCGCCAACAATCACTTCATGAAGATCCGTCTATTCCTCGACTGCCCAGACATCTCCGGCCGCTACACACCACATTTGCCGCGCTATCTGTTTGCCATCCTGTTCGCCAAAGTGCGGGTGCTGTCCGATCTTGGTCGCTCGATCGGAAGCGAGAATGATGGTAAATCTCAAGACGAGGAACGCCGAGCATGATGAATGACCACCAGAATTGTCGCATTGGCGTTACTCAGTGCCCCCACTGCGGCATGAAATTCAGCATTTCACCTCGGCCAATGCGAACGAGTTGCTCAACGGCTCAATTCGAGGGCCGACGGACGTGCTGCCCGAGTTGCCATCAGTTTTTCGTAATTCGCCTGCAATGTGCCGCACCGCGACGAAACGCGAACCGAGCATTGGTTGTCGTACACAGTACAGCTCGGCACCACGAGCAGCGGCAAACGGCGCCGGATAACTGGAATTGGAACGGCCCCGGGTGGGATAGCGCCAACCACGCGCGAACTCGTTCGCCCGACATCCGCTCGACTGCGGCGTCTACGAACACTCAAGATGTCGCCTTCAACACTTGGTACTCCCCACGCATCGGCGTTCAGCCAGTTTGGGCGCAAATTGTCTTGTGGACGTTCGGCTACGGATTCCTGTGGGTGCCGATCTATTATTGGCTTTGGCGATGGGAACGAACCCGCGCAATCAGACCCTCTACCGCATGGATTTGGCGAATTGCGATTCCGCTTGCCGCCTTTGTCGTCTATCGAGAATGCCGGCGGCAAAGCCACGCACGCGAACAGGCCCAGCTAATTGCGGAGGCGATTGAGACGAGGCGAAAGGGATGGTAATTGTACCGTGGCAACTTCCGCCCCCGAGAGGCTCGAAACCTACCACAAACCTGCCAAGCTTGTAGCAATTTCGGGTTCTTCGGGTATTAGTATTATATGCGAGCTTGCTCTTGTCCTGTCGGTCCCCTTCCTCGGAGGTGCGATGCTTCAGCTTTATCGGGTGACGATTCACAATTTTGACGACTGCGTCGAAAATCGCTTTGAATTTGGGTCGTTCGAACGCGGCAGCCTGCCGCTGGCCGGCACTTCGAGGCGGCTCGTGGTCCGCGCGGCCAATTCCCGTGAAGCGGCCGCCCAAGCTTGGATTCTCTTGGAAGGCAAGAAACGCCGCGCCTTCCTCATCAAAATCGGAGCGCCGGCGTTCATCCTTCGCGCTCAGACCAACGTGCAGAAGGTCGCTGGGGAGCTGACCAGCCTGACCGACGAATTTGGTCCATGCTGGAAACTCGATAACGACGCAGAGGCATGGTTGATCGTGGTTGGTGCCGACGAGTGCGTGTCGCAATGGACTTCGCGCTTCCGAGACGATCGCCGGCACACGTCGGGCAATAGCCGTCGCTCTTCGCACGATCTGTCGGCAATTTTTTTCGAGAATAACCTGAACTGACGCCCGAACGGAGCAAGCTATGGACCAACTACTCAACTGCGTTTCTGAGTTCCATCAAGCCATCGGAGCCCCGATTGCCGCCGCGCCCACCCTGCTTCCCGGCGATGCCGCGCAGGCGGCGGCGCTGGCGGTCGAATTGCGGGCGATCAAGGATCGAGCCAAACAGCGGGGCATGCTGGGCGAATTGCTGTTCGTTCGCTTGGCCCTAGCGCTCGAAGAGTTAGCCGAATGGCTCGAAGCCCACGCCAACAGCGACCTCGTGGCGGCCGCCGACGCCTGGGGCGATCGGCTTTACGTGCTGCTTGGTGACGCGGTTTCCGCCGGCATGCCAGGAGCGGCAATCTTCGAGGAGATTCATCGCTCGAACATGACGAAAGCGTCTCGGCCGGTTGGAGCGGATGGCAAAGCCGTGAAACCAGGATCCTACTTGCGGCCGAGGTTGGCAGACGCAATAGCGGGCGCTGGCGTCGGCGTAACCAATGCGGCTGGCGTGCGAATAGGCAATTCTTCAATGCATGGCTGATACACCCAGCTAGGCAGATCAATTCCATCACAAACCTTTCAGGAACACGCTCTTGTGCCGCGAGGTATCTATCTCTTCGAGAAGCCGGTAAGATCGGCCTGCGCTGGCCATCAAATCACTATTAATTATTCGTGGGAGCTCGCTATGCAAGGCAATCGCATCGAGATTGGAATTGACGTTGGGTGGAGTAAACGAAACCGCAGTTGTGGGGTAGCCTTGCGCGGGATCACTCCCGCCTGGGATGGCCGATATGTGACAAACTACGGCGACATCGCGTTGAAGCTCTTTCGACTGGACGAGCTCGTAAATTGGCTGCCGGGCTTCATCGAAAGACTTGGCGATGACTTGCATCGCACGACATTGGTCGTTGACGGACCTCTCGGCCTGCATGGACCTCCCCAGGTCAATCGACACGTCGACGGGGCCAGTCGTATCCAGGGGTTTTATGGGCGAGCCTTTCCGAACGATGTTACAGGGAACTCAGGCCAGACATACGTCAACACAACCTATCACATCGTCAATCCATTTCTCAACGTAGGAAATACGATCCCGTGGCTTGGCGATCGCGACTTGAACGGCCTCACAGTGACAGAAACGCACCCTACGGTCGGTCTCGCAATGCTCTTGCCGATGTTCGATCCTGCGACGCTTCCTTCAAGAAATCGACCCTTGTGCGACGGGGCAGGAGGCGATCGCCTAATTAGAGCCAAATCAGACTGGTACTGGACGCGGGACGGAGGGCACAAGGTCGCTCGCCTTCTTGTAACGCCGAACATTTCTGATGAATCTCATCATGAACGGCGCGCAGCACTATTCTGTCTCGCCGTCGCAAAGTGTCTCTCGTGCAATCAAGCGATTGCCATGGGACGAGCTGATGGCGTCGACAACGGTGTATACGTCCTACCTGCGTGCCTTCACGAAAACTGGAGAGACGAAGTTATTCGAGTCGGAGTAACACAGGGGACACCAAACTTCGTTCAATAGGTGGTGCATATCGACATTCCGCACTCGATAGTCTACACCTAATGCCAAACTGATAGGAATCACAATAGTTGCGTTAGCAAGTGCGAGGATAAGATTCGGCTAATCACTGTGCAGATAGATCCACCAATCATAATGCCAGAGTCGACACCATGGCTCGTTATCAATTCACAGCTGGTCGTCAGTTTCCGGCTCGCCTTTACGCAATTCACCAGCGTCCGCTGGAAAACCAACGACTGATGATGCTGCGATTAGAGTTTGAGTTGTTCTCCGAAGTACCGGGACGCGCGCTGGAATCGACCGGAAAGATCGCATGTCGAGATTTGGTAGTCGGAACCGGAGTCGATCCCAGTGCCGACAGGGCCTTGAAGCCGCTTGTAGTAGCGTTGGGAATCCAGCGCCCGGAGCATCCGAATAGTTGGCTGAACATTGAACCGCACACACGTTGGGTGGTCATTGAGTTCGGACCCGTCGCGGATGCTGTTGACCAACGCAATCCGTTCCGCACGATTCGGCCATTCGACTCTCGCGAATACCAAGTGAAGGAATACGCCTACGACCTGCACAAGGAATGGGTTAAGCCGCAGGAGGCGGCCGCGAAGCTGAAATGCAGCGCCAGCACCGTGCGGCGAATGGTCGCTAAACACGAACCTGAACACGGCTCCAACCTCGTCCGTCTCACCAAGGGCGGACATCGTTTGATCAACATCAAGTTGCTGCGCAATCTGGTATGAGCGTCTTCGTTGTGGGATCGCGGCTCGGAGTTTGGTGACAGTCCCCCGGTAATTCCTGTTTAGAGGTACGATCCCGATGAGCCATCAGCCCCAAGAAATCGCGCTGATCCATGTCGGCAACCCACCTGCCGATAGCGCTGCGACCGGCCACTGCGTCGGCATCTGGTGGGCGACCGAGTGACAGATCGTAGCATACTTGCAGCCGTCCAATCAGGCGGAACCTCGCGCAGCTTTTTTGGACAGTTCCCTCGAACACTGGCGGGAGTGGCCGAAAGTCGCGCTGAAATTTGGGCGCCGCGAGGACAGCGACTATCTGGCGGTGCCGCGCGGCCGCGTGCTACTAAGACAACGCAACTCTCGCGGTCTGATCTACCATGGAAACGAAACGGACCAGCGAACTCTACAACGAATCGCCGAACTCTATCACCTCGTCCAATGGGAAAGTCAAATCGACGAGCACTATCTCATGGGCGAGGCGACCGACGATCTTTTCGACGAGCTCGCCGATTGAAGATCAGGATCGCTGCGGGCAGCGTTCACGCTTCCGAAATCAAGAGAAAGAACATGGAACAACGATCACGGTATCGGGACCTGACTGCCTACACGAAGAAGCTCAAGTTCCCGTATCGACTGCTGGTCGAGCCGACGCTCTACGAGAAAATCTACGACCTTTTCGAGCATGATTCGGACGACCCAGCTAAGGAGCACCTCGTTGCCTTGCGCCTGGTAATCCCAGCCTGCATGATGACCCGTCAAATGTCAGACCGCTGCGAATTCGTATTCGGCGCTTGCGGCGGATCGGATAGCGCGCAGAAGTGGGAGATTCCGGTCCGTGCTGCCTTCCACAGCGACGAGATGGGGGATTACTTTCTCCTCGACTTTGGGAAAGCGGAAGACTTGGACGGGAGACCAAAGCCTTCGACTCGATCTGGTCGAGCGCTCCGGCAACGCGACATCGACGAAAACTAGGCTGTCAGATGAACGGCACACGCAGCGTCATCGCCGTCACAGCGAGCGTAGAAACGCCACCGCGTTCGCCATTTCGGCCACCGGATTGGCTGAGTTCTGGCATTCGACCGTGACCCAGCCGCGGTAGTTGAATTCTTCGAGTTGGCCGAGCACGGCGGGAAGGTCGGCGGCGCCACGACCGAGCTCGACGTCGATCACCTGGCCGCGCGCGAGATCTCGGACGGCGTCGCAGGCGTGGACGTGCAAGACGTGGCGGCCGAGAACCGCGACTGCTTCCGCAGGGTCGTGGCCGTGGTGGATCAGGCCGCAGGGATGGAAGTCGACGCCGATCGTTTGATCGGGCACGGCGGCCAGCAGCCGGGCCAATTGCGGACCGCTTTCGCTGCCGGATTGGGCCGCCAACCGCGCGCCGACCCGATCGCCATACGCACCCAGCCCCGCCAGTACTTCGACCAGCGCCGCAAAACGCGGATCATTCTCGTCCTCCGGCACGCGGCCCACCCGGTTGATCACGACGTTTGCGCCAAGTGCGTGAGCGAACTTCATCGCGGTCTGCGTCGCCAGCACGCGGCGTTCCAAATCGTCTTGCTGGTCGTAGCCGCGACGAGTGATGAACGACACGGCCGACACGGCGAGGTTGAGGTCGGCGAGCAGCTTGCGAAACTGCCGAATTCCAGTCTGCGACAACTCGCCGGGCGGTAGTTCTGAGCGGGCGTCGATCTCCACGCCGTCGGCGCCCAGCTGCGCAGCGGTCTGAATAGCCCGGCGGAGCGGCTGGCGGAGGCTGCGGGTCTGGATGCCGATTTTGAGGGCTGGCACGTTTATGAGGCAATTCGGGGTGAATGCGTTCCGACTCGGTCGCCAAGGCGGTCTCCGCGTCGCCGCGAAGTGGGCGGCCGCAACGCGATGTACTCGGCTGCGCGGTAGATTTGGTGATGAACAATTATCCCCGATTTTCCGCTGGCTGTCACGCGGCAGCGCTAGCTCCCATGTTGGCGCTTGTATTCGCCACGTGGCCGCTGGCCCGCGCCGCAAGTGCCGTGGAAATCGAGCGTCCTGCCGACACGATCGAAGTCTTTCATTGCGCCTTCGACGACGCCTGGGACGCGAACTACGACAAGTGGCCCGATCGTTGGACGCGCAAGTCCGGCGAAGCATACCCGCACTACGTCGACATTCGCATGAGCGAGACCGCCGATCCGCAGGCCACGGGCGGCCGGTTTCTGGAAATCGATTTGGACGGCGCTTCGGCGGCAGTTTCGAGCCCGCCAATTCGCGTGACGTCGCGCTTCAGCTATCTGCTCGCCACCCGGCTCTACACGAGTGGGCTGAAGCATAGTGATGTGACGGTCTCCATCGACTTTTACGACTCAACCGGCAAGCTGCTGCAATCGCGCAAGCAAGGGCTAAACACTCGCCGCGACGGCTGGCACACAGTCACCATCGAATCGATCGATCCGGGCGATGAATCGATCGACCGAGCGGTGATCGGGCTCGACGTGCGGCGCGGCAATCGCGGCGACCTCCAGGGAAAAGTTTGCCTCGACGACGTATGGCTCGCCCGCCTGCCGCGGATCACCGTCTCCACCAACTGCCCGTACAACGTCTACCGCAACAAGGACGATGTCGTCGTGCGTTGCGACCTCTCGGGAATTCGCGAGCAGAATCCCGAAATCCGTTTCCAATTGCTCGATGCCTCGAGCAAAGTGTTGCACGGCGGCAGCGTCCACCTGAACGGTCGGCTGATCGAAGAGGACACCCGGAAAGCATCCGACATCGTCGACGGCATCGGCAATTCTCCCAAGGGATACGAAGGGGGCACCGACTGGCGGCCGAAGGTGCCGAGCCACGGCTTCTACAGCGTCGTGGTCACGATGCTCAGTTCCGACAAATCGGGAAAGCGAACCGACGAAGAGCGGAAGATGGATCGCCGGCTGATCTGGCTGGCCGTGGTCCCGCCGCTGCCGATGGCGCCGGAGGGTGATTTCGGCTGGTCGCTGCCCGACGTCGACCGTCCACTCGGGTTTCAAGAACTGACCGGGCTGCTGCCCAACGTGGGCATCAATTGGGTCAAGTTGCCGGCTTGGTACGACGTGACCCAATCGCGGCGGGGCGACGAAATCATCCGCTTTGTCGAAATGCTAGGCGCGTCGAATATTGAAGTCGTGGGCGTCATCGATCGTCCGCCGGCAGGTTCCGAAGTCGCCGAGCGAATGGGCGGCAACGCCTCGATTGCCGACTTGCTCGCGTTCGATCAATCGATCTGGCTCTCGGCACTCGACCCGGTCATGTCGCGACTATCGATGCGGCTGCGATACTGGCAACTGGGCAGCGACCAGGACTCGAGCCTGGCCGGATTCCCGAAACTAGCCCAAAGAATCAATGACATTCGGGAGCGGCTATTTCGTTTCGGTCAGCAGGTGAAACTCGGCCTGCCCTGGGTCTGGGACGGCACAAGTCCGACTCCGAGCGACGCCAGCTGGGACTTTGAACAACTCACACCCGATCCTGCGCTGACGCTGGAACAATTCGAAACCTTTGTGTCGCGGCCCCGTCGCAACGCCATGCTCCGCTGGATCACGATCGTGCCGCCGGCGCGTCCGGACGAATCGACTCCGACCCAACTCGACGACTTGAATTCGCGGGCAACCGAGTTCGTGCGCAAACTGGTCGCCGCGAAGGAGCACGGTATCAACGGGATTTTCGTCTCACGGCCGTTCGACGACAAGAACGGCTTGATGCGCACCAATGGCATGCCAGCCGAGTTGCTGCTGCCGTGGCGGACGACGGCCGCGATGCTCGGCGGCGCCAAATACCTGGGATCGATCCAATTGCCCGGCGGCAGCGAGAATCGCAACTTCCTGCGGCCCGACGGTCAGGTAGTCATGGTCGCCTGGAGCGCAAAGCCGACTCAGGAAACGCTCTTCCTCGGCAACAACGCCCAGCAGATCGATATCTGGGGCGGTGCGACGCCGCTCGCAGTCAAGGACTTTCAGCAAATCGTCGAGGTCGGTCCGGTGCCCACGTTCATCCTCGGCGCGAGCGAGCCGATCGTGCGTTGGCGGATGGCGATGCAGTTCAAGAACGAGCACGTCGAAAGTATTTTTGGCAAGCCGCATCCGAATGCTGTCCGCTACCAGAATTTCTTTCCGCAAGGGGTCGGCGGCAAGATTACCGTCGTCGCGCCTCAAACGAGCAACGAGCGAACGGATGGAGACGAAGCCGGCCCCGAAGGCCTGAACCGCGACTCGCTGCGCTGGTCGATCGAACCTCCGGAAGGTACGTTCACACTGGGCGGTGGCGAGGCGGCGACATTTCCCTTCGACATCCGACTCAAGAACGCGATCTTCGGCGAGCAGCCGATCCGCATCGACTTCGAGGTCGACGCCGATGAACCGTATCACTTCAGCGTTTATCGCACGATGTGGGTCGGTTCGGGCAATATCACCATCGATTTCAAGACGCATCTCGATAAAGACGGCCTGTTGATCGTCGAGCAAATCATGACCAATAGTGCCGAGCAGCCGGTCGATTTCAAGTGTTTTCTCTATGCCAAGGGCTACCGCCGGCAGCGCTCGCAAGTTTATCGATTGGGCACCAAGCCGGATCGCACGGTGTACCGCTATCACAATGGGGCGGCGCTCATTGGCAAGGAACTGACGCTCGAAGCGGAAGAAATCGGCGGTGAGCGGGTGTTGAAATGCCGATTCCTGGCGACCGACGAGCCGCCGCCGAAAGAAACTGTGACGCCCGAAGAAAAGTCTCAATCAACCGACCAGCAGACTCTTCAGGAACCACACGACGCGCCGCCGGATCGTGCCTGAATGGCTGTCAAGGTGCGGGCGATCGATTCGGTCAAGTGATGGCGCGCTGAATGTCGACTCGCTCCAGAGTGGGTCACACCGGCCATTTCAGCCCGCTGGTTGACCCGGTTAGGTACCCGCCTAGAATGGATTACTTGCCGCAAAACTAGACACCGGGCGGGACTTGCCATGACCCAACCAACGATGCGCTACCTGACTGCCCTGCCCGTTTACAACGAAGCGTCGCACGTCGACGCCGTTCTCGACGAAGTGGTCCAGCATGCCGCCGACGTACTGGTCGTCGACGACGGCTCGACCGACGCCACCGCCGAACACCTGGCGGCTCGCAACGACATTTTTGTCGTTCGCCACCCTGAAAACCGCGGCTATGGCGCGGCGCTCAAAACGGCGTTCGACTACGCCATCCGTTTCCACTACGACGTGCTCGTGACGATCGATTGCGATGGCCAGCACGAGCCGCAGCGAATCGAGATGCTCGTCGACGCCTGTCACGACGCCGACATTGTCTCGGGCAGCCGCTATCTCGCGTCCAGCGACGCCAAGAGCCAGGCTCCGGCCGAACGACGGCAGATCAATCAGCTGATCACCCGCGAGCTCAACGAGCGGCTTGGCCTGTCGCTCACCGACGCCTTTTGCGGCTTCAAAGCCTATCGCGTGTGCGCGCTGGCGAAGCTGGCGATCACCGATCCTGGTTATGCGATGCCGCTCGAGTTGTGGGTGCAAGCAGCGTATCTTGGATTGCGGATCGTGGAGGTGCCCGTGCCGTTGATCTATCTCGAGGAACAGCGGAGCTTCGGCGGCAGCCTCGACGACGGCGGCAAGCGGATGGAATACTATCACCAGGTGCTCGATCGAGCGATCGCGGCGACGAAAAGTGACGACCGGCTCACGACCGCCCGTCGTTCGCGCGACTGCGAGTATGCTTCCGACAAAAGCCGGCAAGCGGTTGTCGACGACCTCTGTCCATTCTTTCCATGCTGATGGCCGAAGCTGCAGAGTACCGGCGTTTTCGGGCGCCGCAAGATGACGGCCAGACGCTGGTGGAGCCGCCTCGGCCGAGGCTCCGCGACGTGATCGCGCGCAATCGGACGCATCTCGCCGGGCTCGACTACGACGCGCAAGGCCGCTCGCTCGCCGAGCTGGCCGCCAGCGCGCGTCGTTCGCTCGTGGATCAAGCGGTCGCGTATACCAGTCGGTATCGAAACGTCTCGCCCCGCCATCGACAGGCCGCTCTGTCCGACGGTCCGATCGTTTTCTCCGGCCACCAGCCGCAATTATTTCACGCGGGCGTGTGGTACAAGAATTTCGTGCTCGGCGACGTGGCTGAGGAAGTCGGCGGTGCGGCAGTTCATCTGCTCATCGACAGCGATCTGTGCCGCGCAGCTTCGATTCGCGTACCCACCGGAAGCGTAGCCGAGCCGCGACTGGAGACCGTACCTTTCGACGCTCCGGCGGGCGACGTGCCGTACGAAGAGCGATTTGTCCAGGACGAAGCTATCTTCGCTCGATTCTCCGACCACGTGAGCCAACGGTTACGGCCGCTGGTGGCCGATCCGCTTGTCGAATCCCTCTGGCCGCTCATGCCAAGCGGCACGAGCGGCGAGCGCAGGCTGGGGTTGCGTATGGCCCAGGGGCGACACCGGCTCGAGGCCGAGATGGGAAACGACACCCTCGAGCTGCCGCAAAGCTGTGTCTGCACTCTGGCAGAATTTCATTGGTTCGTGGCCCACGTGCTCGCCCACCTGCCCCGTTTCTGGGCCGCCTACAACGATGCTTTGGCCGCCTATCGACACGCGCATCGACTCCGAACTCGCATCCACCCGGTGCCCGATCTGGCCCAATCGGACGGCTGGCTCGAAGCGCCATTTTGGATGTGGACCGCCGAAGCGCCGCGTCGCCAACCCGTGTTCGCCCGCCAGCGTGCCGACTCGATTGAGCTCACCGATCGACACGCTCAGAAGATAGTTCTCACGCTCTCGGCCGATCGGGATGCCGACGTTGCTGCCGAGCAATTGGCCGCCGCTGCGGCCAGCGGAATCAAACTTCGCACACGGGCGCTGGCCACGACGCTCTTTGCCCGGCTGCTCGTGAGCGACTTGTTCCTACATGGCATCGGAGGGGCGAAATACGATCAGGTGACCGACGATGTTGCCCAGCGGTTCTTCGGCTTCTCGTTGCCGGACTACGCGACCGCCTCGGCGACGCTGCGGCTGCCGGTCGCCCGCGCGACGCGGGGTCACGATTCGATCCGCGAAGTGCGGCAACAATTGCGCGAGCTCGCTTATCACCCGGAGCGATTACTGACGCATCGTGGCGCGCCGCCCTCAGCGCTGGCCGCGGTCGGCGAAAAAACCCGCTGGCTCGAAGCCGCGAAGACGCCGCAAAATGCCCGCATCCGCCACCAAGCAATCATCGGAGCAAACGCCGCCCTCCAGCCGTTCGTGGCACCACAGCGCGAGCAACTCGAACTCGACCGCAACGAAATCGAGCGGCGCCTTGCCATCGATTACGTCTTGAACTCGCGCGAATACTCATTTTGCCTGTTTCCGCGCGAACACTTCAAGCGACTGCTCCGCAAATAGCTGGTTCGCATCTCGCGCGAACGAGCTACTAGACGCGCCGGCCTCGATTCCGTAGTCTACCGGTATGCCGATGCGATGGCGGCAACCGAGCGCGCGGGCCGTGGGCGACTGTTTCGACAGGGACGGCGGACGAACATGGAGTTCGACAAGGGCGAGAAATCCAAAGGCCTTCTCCCACACGAGCCGCGGGCATCGCACGGAGACGCCGCTCGGCCTGTCCACGGAAATGCAGGCGACCATCAGCTGGTCCACGCTCTCTTGCGGGCCGCCAACCAGGCGCCCTCCTACGAAGAGTTTCTCGCCTGGCTCGAAGAGCCGACCTACGAGCCGACCAATCGGCTCCTGATAAAACTCGCCGGCCAAATCATCGCCCACGTGCAGGTGCTCGAGCGTGTCGCCTGGTTCAGCGGAGTGAAACTGCCGGTGGGCGGCCTCGAGGGCCTGGTGACTCTGCCCGAGTACCGCGACGTCGGGTACGAGCGGCAACTGGTCGCGGCGGCCGAGCAAGCCATGCGTAGTTCTCAGGCCGTGCTGGCGTTTGCCCGCACCGACCGGCTCGACGTGTTGCGAGCGTGTGGTTGGAGCGAAATCGGCCGGCCACGCTACACCGAGGCAAACGTCAACGAGGTGCTGGCACGTCTGGCATCGTCGACCACCGTCTTGCCGTCGGCCCGTCGCGCCAAACCGCTGCGAATTCGCCTCTGGCGGCAGGTCGAACTCGATGCGCTCTTAAACGTCGATCGCCATGCCGTCACAACCACGTGGGGCGCGCTCGATCGCTCCGAGGCCTACTGGCGGTGGCTCGTCGGCCGCAAGGCGCACGACGAACTGATCGTCGCCATCCACGGCCGCGATGATTGGGACGTGCTCGAGGCGCCGGCCCACATCGTCGGCTACGCCGTGACCCGGGGATCGCAAGTGATCGAGCTCGCGACGCTGCCGACATATCGCCGAGCCGCTCATCCGCTGCTCGAAAGAGCCTGCCAGGACGCCATTGAACACGACCATCGCACGATTTCGCTCCACATTCCAGCGACCGACGGGCTGCATGAGCTGATGCTCTCGGCCGGTGGAAGTTGGTCGACCAGCGGTCGCAACGGCAGCACGTTGCTCGTGAAATTGCTCGATCCGGCCCGCTGGATCGAAAACTTGTACGAAGTGCTCTTGGAGCGGGCAAAGGCGGCCGGCCTCACGCGGCCGCTGATCCTTACCTTCGACACCGGTCGGCGCCGGTATCGCCTCGAGCTCACCCGTCGCAGCGGTCACCTGATCCGCGATGATGCGGCGACGGCCGACGTGACCTGCACTCCCGAAATGCTCGCTGCCTTGCTGTTGGGCAACGTCGACGTTCCCGCCGCCCAGCAATCCGGGCAACTAGCAGTCCGCGACGAAGAGTTGGTGCAACGCCTGGCCGCACTATTTCCGCCGACTCCGTTCTGGCAATCGCAATTCGATTTGCAGCGGTGTTGAGCGACGCAATTTGAGTACTTCCCGTCCACAATCGACGGTCTTCGAGTGACTACAATGGACTACGGCCATCCATTGATCCAAATCGCGGCGATTCACTCAAAATGACGAATTGGCAAGCAGCGCAGAAAAAGGCGGCGCAGACAGCGCGTTGGGCGGTCACTCTGACGAAAGTCCGTATTCGGAAAACGATCTCCCGCACCGCATGGCAATTGGTAACGTTTAACGGACCACTTGGCGGCGAATCTGTTGGAATTGTCGACTTGCTTGCGATTCGCAAACGGCACCAATCGCCTCCCCCCGATCTAAAACGCGGTGACCTATTCGACGTCATCCTGATTCAAGTCAAGGGCGGCAATGCGCGCTATCCCAGCTTCGATGAGTTGCGGCGACTTCAGCGCGTCGGACGCGCCTATCGAGCGCGGGGAGTGTTGCTCGCCCAATGGTCCCGCGGACGGCAGGTCCGTTTCTTCCGATTGAAGAGAACGATTGCGGACAAAATCGGTCCGAGAGAAGCGTGGCTTGAGCTGGAGTCGATTGCTGACGTTTTCCAATAGTTTCGGCACGTTATACGATGATATAATCCCAATGAGGCAGTTGCGTCATCGCACCTCGGGAAATCCCCCTCGGAAGCAAAATGGACATCGAAAACGGCCGAAAGCTATTTGTCGAACATTGGAAGCGTGTGGGACCGCTACTTGAGGGTTTCGAACACGAGGAATTGCGTAACTCGAACTGGGACGACAATTGGGAACAGGTGGACGGGCTTCTGCAATTCGGTTTCGACATGGCTAGTGGCGAGGTCTCGATCACAAGCGGACTCGTCGAACAGCAGCGACTCTTTGCAAAGGCCCGTCGATGAATCCCTTATTTCTCGCCGCCGCAGAGATTCAGCAGTTTTGCGCGGAGCGCGGCTGGAAGTTTTGCCTAATCGGGGGCCTGGCAGCAATCCGCTGGGGAAGAGTGCGAACAACGCGTGACGTGGACGTTTCGCTGCTAACTGGCTTCGATCGGGAACAACGATTCATCGACGATTTTCTACAGCATTTCAAATCACGCCGTTCTGATGCTCGTGACTTCGCGTTGAATGTAAGAGTGCTCGTCATTGAAGCGACAAACGGGATACCAGTCGATATAGCGCTCGCCGGCCTACCGTTTGAGCAAGCGATGATCGAGCGATCAACTCCGATTCGTTTTGCGCCCGAAGTGACGTTGCAGACTGCGACGCCAGAGGACGTAATTGTGACAAAGGCGTTCGCCGGGCGACATCGGGATTGGAACGACGTGGAGGGAGTTTTGGTGCGACAGCGTGGCAAGCTCGATTGGGAATATATTCTCCGCGAACTACCACCGCTTTGCGAACTCAAGGAATCGCCGGAGATTGTCGACCAATTGCTGGCGATGCGGGCTAAGATCGACGCGGAGTGAATGGCTACTCCACATTGGTCGTCTGCTTCACTCGTCCCGCCGCAGGTAGCCCGCGCTCGATTGATAATAGCGCTGCCGCCGCTGCTGGATATGCCCGGCGTCGGCGGCCGATTGCTGGGCGCGGAGGTCTTCCAGGCTCGCCGCGCAGCAACGGCATTCGATCGTCTCGATGTGGAACTTCACGTAGTCGGCGGCGTCGGCCGAAAGCACGCCCAACAAAAAACTGCCTAGTTGCTCGCGCGACGGGCAGCTCAGCCGGTGACGCCGCCAGATTTCGCCGACCGAGTGTACTCCCGCGTCGCGCCGGCCGTTGGTCGCGGCCAGCTGCTTTTCGAGCGCCGCGTTTTTCCGCAGCGCTTCCTCGATCGCCGTCATCCGCTCGATGGGTAGCGCTTCATCGAGATACGCTTCCAGTTCGGCGCTGGTAAATTCACTTGGCATCTTCGGCGTATAGCTCCGGAAAAACGTCTTCACTCAGCCGCTGCTTCTTCACGAGCGTCCGCAGCCGGGCCACGAAATCGAATTTGAAATTTGCGACCTGTTGTTCGCTAATGCCCAAGGCCGTCGCCACTTCCTTGTTCGCAGCTCCGCGCGTAAAGAGCAGCTCCATGCACTTGATCTTTTGCCAGTCGCCTTTTTCGCGCCAATGTTCGAGCTGCTCGGCGATGCCGTGGGCGACCGCCTCTTCTTCGAGGCCGCGACGCTCGCCGCTGCGAGCAATGCTGCTCGCCGGGCGGGCCCGACCGGGCATGTCCCATTCGCCGTCGCTCTTGGAGGTCGACGAAAGCGGCAGCGCGGGCCGCCGTCCCTCGCGGCGCAAATGGTCGGTCAGTTTGTGAGCCGCGATCGAGAACAGGTAGCTCTCGAGCGGCCGCCGCGTGTCGTAGTTCGGCAGGCTCGTCAAAAATCCGATGAACGTCTCCTGGACGACGTCCTCGCTGGCGGCCCGCTGCCGCAGCCGGCTTTGCACAAACGACAATAGCCGCCCTTCGTACTGGCCAATCAGCGCGTTCCACGCCTCCGGTTTGCCAGTGCGAATTTGTTGGACCAACAGCACGTCGGGATGTAGCGTATCGGGCATGGTAGGACGCACGGAGCGGGGAGCAAGGAATCAATGACGAATGACGAAAACCAAATGACGAATCAAAGAATTCCAATCGTCATTCGACATTCGTCATTATTCCCAGCTCCCTGCTATTTGCCGGCTGCCAAACTCAGCAGCCCGACTAGCCCGATTATCGCCGCCGGCACCCCGAAAAACAACCGCTTCGTGTAGTAGCCCCTGGTCCAAGTGTCGACCTTCAACAGCCCAAACGCCAGGCCGATCAGCCCCAACACCGACCCGGCCCCCGCGCCGACCGCGGCAAACCGGTCCTGCCGGCGCAGCTCGTCCCACCGCCGCAGAAGCTCGGCGTCGACGCTCGGCGTGAATTCGAGCATCGTGTAGAGCTTTTTCATTTCGCCGACCGACCGCTGGGTCGTTTCGTAATACTCGCGGTTGTCGGGCACGACCTCGCGCCGGATGAAGTCGATGCCGATCCCCATGTTCGCCAGCGTGCGGATCCGCTCGTCGAGCCAAACGCCGGTGTTGCCTCGTTGCTCGTAGATGACTTTTCCGTCAGCAGCGATGGCACCCCGTTCCTTGGTATTGAAAGACAACGTCGGCAGCGTATTCTCCGAGCGCGGATTGTCGAGCAATTGGGCAAAATGCTCGTAGGTTTTCAAGAGCAGATAAACATCGGCCGCCCGCGCACATTCGTCAGGCGTGGCATATTCCTCGGTGACGACGACTTCCCGCCAGACGTTTCCAATTCGCCCGGGCGGAATCTCAATCCACTCGGGACCGACCGCGGCTGTGCCTTCGAATAGCGGGTCTTCGATTGGCGGGTGCTCGCTCACCAACTTGAGTGAGGAAAATGTTTCGCCGTCCTCGACATCCACTGGAGGCGGACTCATTTCCGCCGCAACCTCCGCATGCGATTCAACCGCTGGCGTCGCCGCCGTCCGCGGCGAATCCATCGTATCGTTGAGCGCGATCATCGCCTTGCCCACAAGCGTCCCCGCATCGGAGACCTTGTCGGCCACTGCCGAGACCTGCTCGACCATGCGTTCCAGCCGCGCCAGCGAACGGGCCAACGACTCGGGAGTTTTTTCCGAAATCGGCACGATCAGCTTCGCACCACCGGCTTCCGGCGTAACGATCGCAATCTTATTCGCGCCTGCACCCATCGTCAGCGACGCACCGTGGTCGTCGTTTTCGAGCTTGATTCGCGGCTCGTTCAATTTCTCCCACAACTCCTGCATACTCTTGCCTTCGACCGCTTGAACCGCAGCCCGCTCCAGTGCCTCCACCGCCCGCTGTAGTTCTTCCTGCTGACGTACTTGATCTTCCTCAACGCGGCGCTCTGTCTCAAATTCCTGCAGCTTGGCGTTTTCCCGGATTTGGCGCGACTGCTCGGCAAGTTCTCGCGTGGCCTCCGCGCGTCCGCGGGCGGCTTGCATTGAATTGTGGGACGCTCGCACAAACAAGAATTTCGCCGCCAGGACGATCAGCAATGTCACAGCCAGCGCTTTGCCCCAGCCGCAGCGGCGCTCGCCGTTGCAACTCGCTCGCTTGCGGAAGAGCTTCACTGCTCCAAATACTACGACGAGCGCGATCGCCAGCAGGATCCAATTTGCAAAATCTGGTTGCACTCTGATTTGATCCACGCTGATGTGCGGTGCGGCCGGCATTGCTGGCATCGCGGGCATGGGCGGCATCGCCGGCATCGAAGGGCCACCCTTCCAGCTCATGTGAACTGGCGAGTCCGACTGGACCATGGTGCTCGACCGCGCGAATAGTGTGACCAGCAGAGCGCCCGCAAAAAGTACAGCAACAGGAGCCAGCACCGACGCAACCGCGACCCCCGGCCGCTTGTTGACAATCGCGTACACGATGCCAAACACGAGCGCGGCCAGACTGCCGAGTCCGACGAGTGCCAGTATCATAAATAGCGGGATTGCGATCATGAGGCGTCTCTCGCGTGGGCGCTGCCCACCCTACACGGTTTGTTCCACTTCACCACTGAGCGCCCGACGACGGCTCGGCGGCAACCACGGGCTGGCGAGTTGAGTCGCAAAGGCCGTCACACCGGCGACCAGCATCCCGGCCGGTTGCGGAAACTGCCAGAAGAATTGCATCAACCACGCCCAAAATACGCACACCGCGACCGACCACAGACTGAGCCGCTGGTTCCGCGTGAACTCCGCCTGCCGCCACCAGCGGATGATCACGAACAGGAAGGCGAAATAGGTCACGTACATGGCGAGCGGCGGGTTGGCACCGTTCTGCGGGCTGCTCCAATTCAAGAGGCCGCCCGAGATCATCCCCCAGTCGCCGCTGATTGGATCCCCGACGCTGGGGACTTGAACGATCAGCGCTTCGGCGAGCATCCAGGCCGCGGCGCCGACCGCGCCGCCCAGGAGCAGCATGCCGACGCGGATCAGCCCTTGGTCTTCAAGCTTGCCCTCAGAAAACTTCGCCGGCACGAGGACCGCCCAACTGCCGAGCGTCCCCACCAGGGCCAGCCAGAGATAAACGGCCATGCTCGCCGAGTTCGTCGCCACGCCGAGCACGACGGGCGCCACCAAGGCCGCCAGCGCCGCAAACATCGCCGCCGTCAACATCGATCCGAACAGCTCAGAGTACTTTTCACGCAGCGGCTTGGCTGCGAGTTCCTGATGCGCACGGTCGCGCCAACTAGGGCGAATGCGACGCCCGCGCACTTTCTGGGCGTAGCGCGAAACCGGCGAGGCGGCTACCGCATCCGCCGGCGGATGCCAGGCCGCGGTCATCGCCACGTTCCGAGATCCTGCGT
Source organism: Planctomycetota bacterium (assembly GCA_031403315.1). Classification (GTDB taxonomy): domain Bacteria; phylum Planctomycetota; class Planctomycetia; order Pirellulales; family Lacipirellulaceae; genus DASYDU01. The sequence goes on along the minus strand of JANNTD010000190.1, from coordinate 7,918 downwards.
CAACGCGAAGCATCCCTGCGATAAGGTCATCAATGTCTCGCGCCGCTTTGTGGACGCCGGTCGGCCGAATTACGGAGACCCAGACGATGTAGTAAATGCCATAACAGATCAGCACTGGTATCGCGAGCCCGATCACTTCGCCGCCGAAGTAGATGCAGCCCACCACCACGGCAAACATCACGAGCGCCTTGGCGAGCGGATTCATCCCCTGCGCGCCCTCGCCGTGAAAACCTGCCCAGAATTTGTGCCAGGTATCGCGGACCGCCTTCCAAATCGGTTCTTCGACTTCGTTGCTGCTCGCGGGTGCCGGCGGCTTCGCTGCCAGCGACGCGGGCATGACCGCCGCCGCGTATGGTTTCGCGGCGCCATTGCGGGCAGCGTTGGCGTTTGCCGAGGCTTCTTCTGCTGAATTCGGTATGAGCGCAACGTCGGCGATGCTTGCGGGTGTGAACCCAATCGCTGATGCAATCTCACCGGGAAGCATTGCTACGAGATCGTTCACGGTCTTGAGCCGCGCATCGGGATCCTTCGCCAGGGCCCGCCGCACGATCTCGCGGTAGGGTTCGGCGAGACGTTGTAAATCGGGCTCGGCCGTGAGGTGCTTCATCAGCACCTCGCCAACGCTTTCGCCCTCGAACGGCACCGTGCCGGTGAGCATTTCGAACAGGATGATGCCCAACGCGTAAGTGTCGATCTCGCGGCCGTAGCGGCCGTTGGCGATTTCCGGCGCCATGTAGTGTACGGTGCCAACGCTTTCGGTCTGGCCGCTGCGGCGGCTGCAGGAGATGAATTTCGCCAGGCCGTAGTCGCCGATCTTGACCGTGCCCTCGTCGAGGAAAATGTTCCCCGGCTTCAAATCGCGATGGACGATGCCGTGGTCGTGCAAGTAGGCCACGCCGGCGCAAATGCCGCGCATCCAACCGAGTACCTGGTCGATCGGCGTGCCATTTGGGTGACGCGTGATGACGTCTTCGAGCGATTCGCCCGAGACATATTCCATGATCACCCATTGGTCGTCGAGTCCGTCGCTGCGGATGTCGTAGACGCCGACCAGATTCGGATGCTTGAGATTGAGGCACTGCGTGACGCCGCGCAGTTCGACTTCCAGATTGCGGCGGATCAGCTTGAGCGCGACTTCCTTGCCGGCGTCGCTGGTGGCGAAATAAACTTCGCCGAACCCGCCGCGACCGACGCCACGTTTGATCGTGTAGCCGTCGAGAGGCCGCGAACCGCTCGGGTAGGTGAATTTCATTCCACCGGCCCGAGGTCGTTCCGCGCTGTCTTTGTCGGATGCAGCGAGTTGGGACGCAGGAACATTCATGGCAGATTTCTGTGCTCTTTCTAGCGTAGCTGTGAGATTACCCATCTGTCTAGCTGCTTGTACGTCGGGCTTTCCAGCCTGACTTTTCACGCACTAGTGTCAGTCTCGAAAGCCTGACGTACGCTCTGCTGCCTCTTGTCGATTCCCGTTGTTACTGCATTCGCTCGAACTAGCTCGCTATTTCCCAGGTAAATGAAAAACTTTCGCCTTCCACCCGTTCGCCGGCGAGCACCTCGATCGGTCCACTGCGGGCCTCGCCTTCGACCGTGAGCGGCACCGCTGAACGGCACTGGAAGCCATCGCCCTTGCGGTACAGCACCACGTCCTGCAGCCAGTCGCGGCAGCGGACGTGACAATGCGAGTTCGGCCCCAGCACGCAGCTATCGGCCATCAATAGCACGGCGTCGGCCGTCGGCTGTGTCTTGTGGTGGCTCTCGAAGTCGAGCCGGGCCGTGGCGCTCAGTGCATGCGGCTTGGTGAATCGCAGCCGCACGCTATCACCCAGTTCGATCAAATGCCGGTCGGCGAGCACGGTCGGCCCGTTGACCTCGCGGCCGTCGATGCGAACCGTTTGAATCGGCTCGAGCACATAGGCCCCCGCCTCGCGGCGAATCACCGCGTGACGCCGCGAGAGGTCGGCTAGGATCGGCACCGCGATCGAATTGCCCTGCGACGGCTGGCCGAGCACCACTTGATCGTCGAGGCAGACCAGGAACCCGCCGACCGCGTCGACCCAGAGCAGCATGCGGTTTGGTGATTCGGTTCCACTCACGGTATCGACCTCACTGGAACGAACCCCGGCATGCGTCGAACGCCGGACCCCGGGCACCGCCGCACGGTTCCAGTCGAGCGACACCTGCCCCGCCGGCCGGCCGCGGTGTAATGCGTGGGTCACATCCATCCCGACAGCCTTCCACGCGCGACGGCGAGCCTGGCGAGCCGCTTCATGGTGCGGTGCGATCGCCAGCATCGCTTCGGCCGCCGAGAGCACCGCCGACCAATCCTGCTCGCCGAGTCGGGCGTGCAATTCCGCCGAGAGCCGCTGGCCTTCAGTCTGCCGGACGGCGATCTCGCGGCTTTGCGACTCGAGCTGACGGGCGATCTCCATTGTACCCTCTCCGGAAGCCGCCTCGGATGCGAGTCCTTTGGCTCGGTCGATGGCACTGGCCGCCTCGGCAAAACGGCCGTGCTGGGCCGCGTTTTGGGCTTCGTGCATCGAGGTGGCGATCTGTTCCAGCATCCTGCCCGACTCGCCCAAGAGTCCCTTGCGGTGAAGTTTCGCCAACCGCGCCTGAGCGGCGGCCGGTTGGCCCGCCGCCAGATAGTGGCGGACCTCGTCGAGCGTCGCGGTCGCCATCTGCTCACGCAGTTTGCCGATCGCTTCGCTCTGACCGCCCAATCGCTCGGCCACCGCGAGATCCTGCCAACCGGCGGCCGAGTCGCCGCGGGCAAACCGCTGGCCCGCCCGCTCGACGATCTTCCCGGCCACTTCCTGAGCCAGTTTCTTCGCCGGCAGAAACTCGCGGAGCGACTCGCGTTCCAACAGCGCGATCGCTTCCTCGTAGCGTTGGCTATCCACCGCCACTTGCACTTCGCGGAGTTTCAAACGCCACGCGGGAAACATGATTCCACCCATAAAGCCGCGACCGTCGGTCGCGGGCCTTGGCGCCACGGTCACCGCGACCAGCGGTCGCGGCTTTATGCATCAGCGAGTGACATGCCCGCCTCAACGAGCATGTCACCCCCGCTTGCGACAATTACTTCTGCGGATAGCTCGCCGTCACAACAACCGGCGCTTCTTCCGTCGCAGCCTCAGCCACGTCCGGCTTTGCATGACCACCCAGGCTGAAGTACTCGGCCACCTGATCGGTGATGTCCGACGCGGCGGTCTCGTCCAGCGGAATCTCGACTTCCACGTTCACGTCGGCGTTCGCCAGCTTCGCCGACACGTCGAGCTGCGTGCGAATGTCGTTGATCAGCTGTTTGGCGCGGGCCAATTGGCTATCGTCGAACACATAGTCGCTCGAAGCCTGGGCCACTTCGACCAGTTGCCGCTTGGCCTCGAGATTCTGCACGTCGACCTCGAGCTTCCGCCGGGCGTTGATCATCGAGGCCAGCTTCTGCTGGGCCGCGTCGAGGTTCCGCTCGCGGGCGTCGCGCATGTTCTTCAGATTGGCGAGCGTTTCGTCGGTCACCTTAAAGCGGCTGAACCGCCGCGCGAGGTCCTGCTTTACCTGTTCCGTCGAATAGGTGCGGCTCGCATAATGATAGACGTCCTTGTTTTGGCCAAGGTCGGCTTGCAGACGCAGAATTTCGCTCTTGTCCTTCGCGGCCTTCTCATCCGAGTTGCCGATCTGGGCGTTGAGTTGCTCGATCGCAACTTCTTCCTTGGCGATCACGTGCATCGAGCGGCGGATTTCAGGCTCCAGGTCTTTCACCATCCCGCGGGCGCGGTCGATCTGGAATTCGACCGGCACGCTTTGCTTCACCGAGCTGGTCAGCCGATCGTAAGTCGTGCCGACGTAGCTGGCCGCGTCGCGGCCGAACAGGACCACCGTGGTCAGCCCCAGACCGACCACCGTAATGAGTGCTTTCTTGATCATGGCATGCTCCTTGAGAAAAAGGGGGACGCCGCCGGGCAGGGCGAAAGAAGGGTGGGGTAGCCGGGCGGTCGTCCCCTGAAAACTGTGTATCACTCCCAAAACGCCGGACGCGCTTCGGCAAAAACCTGCTCGTCCATGAAAGCATTCGCGGGCCGCGGCGGGTTCTTGGGAATTTCCCAGAAGATTTTTCCGGGTGGCCGAATTGAACCGTTTGCCCTATATTTGCCGCTCCGAATTCGCGGTGAGGAGAAAACCATGAACCATTTGCCGACTGCTGTTTGCCTGGTTGTCTTGTTTGCCGCCTCCAACGGCTTCGTTCACGCGGCCGAAACGGCCGATGTCGCCGCCCAGCGCTCGCGGCTCCAACTCGCCAACGTCCCGCAAGAGCCGGCCAGCGTTTTGGCCACAATCCAGCAGCTCAAGGCGAAGAAATCGCCACAAGGGCAGCCCGCGTCGCAAGAAGTAACGGTCACCGGCCAAATCGGCGGCATGCCCAACCCCTGGAACGATTCCCACCCCGACTTCCCCTTCTTCGCCGGCCAGGCGTCGTTCTTCCTCTTGGATAGCAAAATCGCCACCCAATTCGCCCACCACGCCAAGCACCACGGCGGCAGCCACAACTGCGCCTTTTGCCAGCGCCTGGCCGCCAAGAGCGCTCACACGATCGCGGTGGTCAACTTCGTCGACGAAAACGGCGAGATTCTTAAAATCGACTCCCGCGAGCTCTTGGGCCTTGAAGAGAACCAACGCGTCATTATCCGCGGCCGCGCTGAAATGCTGGGCGGGACGATGCTCGTGATCCACGCCGACGGCGTCCACGTCCGCCGCTAACCGCTTGCGGCTCGGCCGATCGCTTGCGGCTTAGCGGCGAACCGATACGACCATCCCCGCGACCGCAACGAGCAGCATCGCGCACAACGCAGGCTCCGGAACCGCAACTCCACCCTCGCCTGCCATCAACGCAGCACCGAAGTTGGCTCGCCACACTTCGTAGTCATCCGCTTCGTAGATTTCGTCCAGCCCATCGCGCCACACGGTGTAATCCGCCGCGTCGACCGCGCCGTCGCCGTTGTAGTCACCCGCCAGGCCAACGTGCGGCACCGTGACGAACTGGTCGCCCGCGATCGTCGCCAAATTGATCGACGACAAACTGCCGCCCAAGTTGCCGCGCAAGACGCCTGTGCCCGCAAACTGATTCGAGACAAAGCTGTGCGATCCGTTGTTGACGAACGCCGCGATCTTGATCGGTCCCAGCGGGTGACCGAGCGCAGAGAGCGGCAATGAAAACTCGATGCCGGTCACCACGTTCTGCGGAGTGCCGGTCGCCGCGCTGGAGCCCGCGTTCACTCCTGCCGTGTTGCTGTTGTCGATTGCCATCCGCAAGCCGACGTCGTTGAGAAAGTCGCGGTGACCCCGCACATTCGCCGGATCGTTCACGGTGTCGATCGGCTCGGCGAACTCGTGCTCCGGCGGCATGCAGTTCGTGTCGGCCGGGCCAGTGCAGCCGTTGTTGAGCTGGTCGATCGGCTCGCCCTGCTCAAGTCCGGCTTCGACACCGTATGGATTCCACTGGAAGCCGACCTCGCGCTTGCGGCCCGCCACGCCTTCATTCAGCTCCGCAAAGTACGCCGACAGCGTCCAGCGGCTGATCGCCGGGCTGCCAAACGTGTGCATGCCGTTGGAAAAAGTCAGATAGCGATCGGCTTCGAATCCGGCGTCGAACCGCAGGCCGTTCATCTGCTGCAGCGCACCCGTGGGCGGACTCACGCTCGGACAGCAATAAGGATCGACGTGCGCCGGCAAGTTTGCCCCCACGAGCTGATTCATGCCACCCGGCACCGAGTCGATGAACACATCGAGTTTGTTGAAGTTGCTCTCGAGGTTGCCGGCCACGAGCACGAACAGCCGGTTCCCGGCGACCTTGGCAAACACACGATCGATCTCCGAGCCGCCGTTGGCGAACCTTGGGTCGCCATTCGTGGCGTTCCCGAACTGAGTATTGGTGTTTTGCGTCGAGAGCGCGGCGCCATAGGCGGCCTCGTCGCCCGCGAGCGTTCCGTCGACTGCGACCTGGGCCGCCGCCTGCGGGCAGAGCGCGAGCACAAGAATTCCAGCCACCAGTAGTCCGCCAAGAAACTTCATTGCTGCCCCAACCACCGGCCGCGCCTCGCGCCGCGGAGAGCCCTTAGCTTAATCCAAGACGCCGCCCGCTGCCACCAATCGGTGCGTCCGATTGCACGTTCCGCAAATTGCAATCTGCTCTATAATCGGCGGTCGGATTGGCAACACGCTCGAATGAAGGGAACCCATCATGCCTCTCTCCGGCCCGCCGCTCGATCGACCGTTCGTGCTCACCGACGTGCTCGCCGTCGGACTCAAAACCAAGCCCGACGAGCTCGCACTCGTGTCGAACGAAAGCCGCTGGACGTGGCGCGAGCTCGACGCTGCCGCAAACCGACTCGCCGCCCACTACCTGGCACTCGGACTCAAGCCGGGCGATCGCGTAGCGTCGCTGTTGCCGAATCGCGGCGTGCTGATCGTCCACTATCTCGCCTGCCTGCGCGCCGGACTGGCGGCGACGCCGCTCAATTATCGCTATCAGGCGCCCGAGATCGACCATGCGCTCGAAGTCAGCGGCGCCTCGATCCTCGTCGCCCACGCCGAACGCGATGGTGACCTCACGAAAAGCGCGCTCGCGGACAAGTTGCCACTTGGCCGCATCACGTACGGCGCGAAAATCGGCCGTCAGCCCAGCCTCGAAGCATTCCTGCAAACGCCGCCGCCGGCAATGACTTGGCCCGCGCCGCCGCCATCTGCCGCGTCGATCATTTTCTTCACCTCCGGAAGCACCGGCAAACCCAAAGGCGTCACCCACACGCACGAAAGCTTTGGCTGGCTGGCGGCCAGCCTCGCTGCCGCCGTCGAACTCACACCCGCGGATATCTTCCTGCCCGGCTCATCGGCCTCCCACGTGGCCGCCATTTCGATGGTGTTCGCGGGCCTCGGCGCCGGCTGCCGCGTCGACATTGCCCGCACCACCGACGGCGACGAAGTCCTCTCGCTGCTGCGCACGACAAGGCCGACGTTGCTCTGCATGCTCCCGGCCGCGCTGTTCGGGCTGGTCCGCGATCACGACGCCGCGCGCGATGATTTCGGCTCGATCCGCATGTGCATCTCCGGCGGCGACAAAGTTTCCGGCGAGCTCGAACGAGAATTCACCGACCTGGCCGGCTTCGCCATCGAAGAAGGCTACGGCATGACCGAGACCGGTACCTCGACGATCAACCCGCCCCGCGGACCAAACCGCGTCGGCTCGATCGGCACGCTGGCACCCGGCTACGACGCCTCGATTCGCGAAGATGCTAGCGAAAACAACGCCGGCCGCGAAGTCGCCGCCGGCACCGAGGGCCGGCTCTGGATCCGCTCGCGGGCCAACATGATCGGTTATTGGAACCGCCCCGACGCCACCGCCGAAACGATCGTCGACGGCTGGCTCGACACGGGCGACGTCGTCTCCGTCGACGCGGACGGCTACTTCTGGTTCCGCGGCCGCAAAAAACAAATCATCATCCACGACGGCTCGAACATCAGCCCGCAAGAAGTCGAGGAGTCGCTCTTGGAGCACCCTGCCGTCGAGTCCGCCGGCGTCATCGGCATCCACGACCTAGTCCACGGCGAAGACGTCCGCGCGTACATCACGCTCAAACCCGGCGCGCAGCGTCCCACCGCCACCGAACTAATCCAATTCTCCCGCGCCCGCGTCGGTTACAAAGCTCCCAGCGAAATCGTCGTCCTCGACGAAATGCCGCTCAACGCCACCGGCAAAGTCGACCGCGTGGCCCTCAAGAAAATGTGCGATAGCCCACCACTTTCGGACAGCGGCGGGGCCAACTTTTACGCCGCTAGGACCGGGGCGTACTCGGTTTCGAATCGATCGGGTGATTTGTAGCCGAGCGTCTGATGCAGACGTACGGGATTGTAAAAGGTTTCGATG
>JANNTD010000189.1:0-11645 GCA_031403315.1 Planctomycetota bacterium | reverse complement strand
CAGATCGGCCGCCTCGGAATCGCCCTCGCTCACGATCGCGATCACCGGCCCGCCGCGGGCTTTGATCTCTTCCATGTTGGCGATCACTTTGTGATACACGGCCCCCTGCGGCACGATGAACACGCTGGGCGTGTGCTCGTCCACGAGCGCGATCGGCCCATGCTTCATCTCCGCGGCCGGGTAGCCCTCGGCGTGGATGTAGCTGATTTCCTTGAGCTTGAGCGCCCCTTCGAGCGCAGTCGGAAAGTTGTACTGCCGGCCGAGATAGAGGAAATTATTGCACGCGGAATACTTCGCGGCGATCCGCCGCGCTTCCAAATTCGTCTCAAGCGCCTGGGCCACGAGCGGTGGGAGCGCCTCCAGCTCGTCGATGATCCGCAAGCCCGCCTCAAAGCTCAAATGCCGCAACCGACCGAAGTAGAGTGCCAACAGCGCCATCACCACACACTGCGACGTGTACGCCTTGGTCGACGCCACGCCGATCTCCGGCCCCGCGTGCAGATAGACGCCGCCATCTGCCTCGCGGGCGATCGAGCTTCCCACCACATTGCAAATCGCCAGCGTTGGATGCCCTTTGCGTTTCACTTCGCGGAGCGCCGCGAGTGTGTCGATCGTCTCGCCACTTTGCGTGATCGCAAACAACAGCGTGTTCGAAGTCAGCGGCGGGTTGCGATACCGCAATTCACTCGCGTACTCGACCTCGACCGGAATCCGGGCGAACGCTTCGATCATGTACTCGCCCACCATCGCCGAATGCCAGCTCGTTCCGCAGGCGGTGAGCACGATCCGGTCGATGGAACGCAGTTGTTGCGGCGTGAGATTCAGTCCGCCGAACACTGCCGTGGCCTGGTCGCGGTCGAGCCGACCGCGCATCGCGCTGAGCACCGTTTCCGGCTGCTCAAAGATCTCCTTGAGCATGTAGTGCGGATAATTCGCCAGGTCGACCTGATTGCTCTCGGTTTCGAGCAGCTTCACGTCGTGGTCAACGTGCCCTTCGTCGCGATGCATTACGCGAATTGCCCGGTCGGTGATCACGGCAATTTCATTATCGGCGAGGTACACGATTTTGTCCGTGTGACCCACCAGCGGCGAGGCATCGCTGGCGATAAAGTGCTCGCCCTTGCCGATGCCGATCACCAACGGACTCTGCAGCCGGGCAGCGACGATCACATCGGGCCAATCGCGGAACATGATGCCCAGGCCGTAGGTGCCGCGCAGTTGCGCGAGCGCCGCCTGCACCGCCTCGATCAAAGGCGCATACGGATCGATCGAGTCCTCGCGGTCGTCGCTGCGTTTCTCCAACTCATCCGCAATTAGATGGGCGATAACTTCGGTATCGGTGGCCGTCTTGAATTCGTAACCTTCTTCGACCAGCCGCTGCTTCAGCGCGCGGAAGTTCTCGATCACGCCGTTGTGGACGACCGCCACCACCGCGTTGCCGCCCAAATGCGGGTGGGCGTTTAGATCGGTGGCCGGGCCATGGGTCGCCCAACGCGTGTGGCCGAGGCCGATGTGGCCGGGCGTTGGTGACTTCTTGAGCTTGGCTGCTAGCTGATCAATTCGCCCGGACGTCTTGGTGACGTTGAATTGGTCGCCCCCGCCCCCGCCGTCAACATCGTCGTCGATCGTCACGATTCCCGAGCTATCGAAGCCGCGATATTCGAGCCGTCGAAGTCCCTCGATGAGAAAGTCGACCGCTTCCTTGGGTCCAACGTAGCCGACAATTCCACACATGGCGTTTGATTTCCTCAGAACTTTTCGAGCAGCGCCTGGCTGATTTGCCAATCTTCCTATTCTATCCCGATCCGCCGATTTATTGTATCGGTCGCGCGCTGTGCCCCCAACGCCAGCCTCCGGCCGACAGGTTCAATCTATCGCCATTTGGCCAATTTCGCTATTAAGGCGACCATGTCTCACCCCTGCTCGGCGCATCCTTCGCTGAAAAGCATCGTCGTGATTCCCGCCCGCTATGCCTCGACCAGGCTGCCGCAGAAAATGCTGCTCCGCGAGACGGGCAAGTCGCTATTGCAGCACACCTACGAAGCCGCTTGCCAGGCCAAGCGTCCGGCGAACGTGGTGATCGCGACCGACCACGACCTGATTGCCCGCGAAGTGGAGCAGTTTGGCGGCGACTTCGTGATGACCAGCCCCGATTGCCAGAGCGGCACCGATCGCGTCGCCGAGGTGGCCCGCCGGCTCACGCAGGCCGAAGTGCTCGTCAACGTGCAAGGCGACGAGCCGGAGATTTCGCCCGACGCGATCGATCGGCTCGTCGAAATGATCGAAACCAATCCGGCCGCCGGCATGGCGACGCTCTCGACGCCGATCCGCACATCCGACCAGCTCGCCAACCCGGCCTGCGTCAAGGTGGTGTTCGACGCAAGCGGCCGCGCGCTCTACTTCAGCCGCAGCCCAATCCCCTACGTCCGCGACGCCCCCGCCGCCAAGCGAGCCGGGTCGTCCTCGACCCCGGTCTTCAACCAGCCACCCATCTTCTATCAACACCTGGGCCTCTACGCCTATCGCCGCGACGTGCTCCTCGAGTTTGCGTCGTTGCCGCCCTCCTCGCTCGAACAATGCGAGAAGCTCGAGCAGCTGCGGTTCCTCCAGGCCGGTGGTGAGATTCTCATCGACGTCGTCGAGCACGCCGCAACCGGCATCGACACGCCGGCCGAATACGCCGCGTTCGTCGCCCGCTACCGCAAAAAATCGCTTGCGGCTTAGCGTCGTCGACCACGACGAATTTCCCGCCATAAGTACCCACCCACCGCTTGCGCTTTAGCTCCTCGCCCCGGCCATTTTCCACTACAATGGCCGCGTGATCACCCACATTCACGACCCGATCCCCCTGCCCCTTTTGATCACCGGCGTGGCCGGCGTCGCCGGTTACAACGCGCTCGACTACTTCCGCACGCGCTACCCCGGCCAGGTCTTTGCCATCCGCCAGGAGGACAATTGGCGACTCAGCGGCGACGGCATCATCTCCTGCGACGCCGAGAACCACGAGCGACTGCGGGCGCTGTTCGACGAACACCAATTCCGCTCCGTGCTCAACTGCGCCGGCAATTGTGCACTCCGCGCCTGCGAACTCGACACTCGCCTCGCGTGGCGAACCAATGTCGAAGGCCTCACGAACCTGCTGTCGATCGTCGTCGAGCGCGACGTGCGGCTCCTGCACCTCTCGATCGACCTGGTCTACTCCGGTGACCGAAACCTCGCCACTCCCTGCTCCCTGCTCCCTGCTCCCGGTTATTCCGAATCCGACCCGACCGATCCCGTCACCGTCTACGGCAAAACCATGGTTGCCGCCGAGCAACTCCTCCGCGACTGGATGCCCGAGGCCTGCATCCTACGCATCTCGCTGCCGATGGGCGTGAGCTTCAACGGCCACGCCGGCGCGATCGACTGGATCCAATCGCGCTTCAAGAACGGCCGGCCAGCGACGCTCTACTTCGACGAAGTCCGCACCCCGGCCTACACCGACTGCCTCAACCGCCTCTACGAGCGTGTCCTGGCAAGCGACCTCACGGGCCTCTACCACGCTGGCGGCCCGCGAGCCCTTTCGCTCTACGAAATCGGGCAAATCGTCAATCGCGTCGGCGGCTACAATCCGGAACTCCTCAACGGCTGCCCACGGATCGAAGCCGGCCCAATTCCGCCGCGGGCCGGCGACGTCACGATGAACTCCACCGCGCTCGCCGACGTATTGGGTGCTGGCTCGCTGGGTAATGGGCCGCTCGACACCTGGCCGTTCGACCCAGCCTTCATGCCTACTCACCGCGATTGGCACTTCGAGCGGAACGGCGAACCCGGTTCGCGCGAGCTGCTGGCCCGGGTCCTCTATCGCAACCCACGACGGCGCGACGGCGCCATCGTGTCCTAAAAACTCAATAGCTAAGCTGCTGAACTCCGACCAAATTTGACGCCACCACATGCACCCTGGTACGCTGCTCACATGCGCCAAACCATCGCTTGCGTCTTCGCGACCCTTCTGCTCTCGTTCCTCTCCTCCACTCAAGCCGCCGACTGGCCGGAATTCCGCGGCCCGACCGGCGACGGCCACGCGTCCGCTGCTGGCGAAACGGCCTCCGCGGGCCTGCCGCTCGAATGGAGCGAAACGAAGAACGTCCGTTGGAAGACTGAAATTCCCCATCGCGGCTGGTCCACGCCCGTCGTCATGGACGGCCAAATCTGGCTCACCACAGCGACCGACGACGGCCACGACTTCTACGCCATCTGCGTCGACGCCGAATCGGGCAAAATACTTCACAACGAACTCGTGTTCCACTGCGACGAGCCCGAGCCGCTCGGCAACAACGTCAACTGCTACGCGGCATGCTCGCCCGCAATCGAGCCGGGCCGCGTCTACGTCCACTTCGGCAGCTACGGCACTGCCTGCCTCGATACGAGCACGGGCAAGGTGATTTGGAAGCGCGACGACCTCCGCTGCCGCCATTACCGCGGCCCATCCTCGTCGGTGGTGCTCTTCGACAACCTGGTCATCCTCACGTTTGACGGCGCGGACTACCAATACGTCACCGCCCTCGACAAAGGAACTGGCGATACCGTCTGGAAGACCGATCGCAACGTCGAGTGGAACGACCAAAACCTGACCGGCGAATACGCGAAATATGCCGACATGGCCAAGGAAGGCGACTTCCGCAAAGCCCATAGCACGCCGCTCATTGTCACCACAAATGGCAAGCCACTCCTGGTGAGCGGCGGCGCGAAGGCCACCTTTGGCTACGACCCCCACACCGGCGAAGAACTGTGGCGCGTCCACTACGACGATTGGTCCGTCGCCCCGCGGCCGCTCTATCAAGACGGCGTGGCCTACATCGTCACCGGCCTGATGCATCCCGAGTTGTGGGCCGTCAAGACCGACGGCGAGGGCGACGTCACCGAGTCGCAAAAAGTCCTCTGGCGGCTCAATACCGGCGTCACCAAAACCGCCTCGCCCCTGCTGGTCGATGACTTGATCTACATGGTCAATGATGATGGCGTCGCCTCGTGCGTCGACTCGGCCGACGGCACCGTCGTCTGGAAAAAACGTATCGGCGGCAAGCACGCGTCCTCGCCGATCTACGCCGACGGCCGCATTTATTTCTTCAATCAAGACGGCGAGACCACCGTCATCAAACCCGGCCGCGAATTCGAACTCCTGGCCAACAACACGCTCGACGACGGCTTCATGGCCTCGCCCGCCGCCGCCGACAAGGCCTTCTTCCTGCGCACCAAGTCGCACCTCTACCGGATCGAAGACGAAGCTGCTCAGTAGTCCGAAGTCATTGGTCCGTGACATTTGACATCGGACAGCCAACCGTACCGCAATTCGCGCCGCCCCCTCGGCTCGGCTACAATGGATCGTCGCTGGTCCGGTAGCTCAGCGGTTAGAGCAGGGGACTCATAATCCCTTGGTCGGGGGTTCGAATCCCTCCCGGACTACTTTTCGCGTCTCGTGCGACAGCACGCTCGCTTGTCGCGGCGCACATCCTCTTAGGCGTCAACTTGTCGCGTCGTTTACTCAGCGGCGTTCGCATACAGTTGATGAGGCAACCGACAGGGGAACAGAGCGATGCGTGCGCCGGGGATTCTTGCTGTGCTGGTTGTGGGATTGTGGCCCGCTGCTGCGCATGCGGAAATCATCGTCAACCCGGCCCGACCAATCACACATCGCGTGACCGTCCAGCTCATTCAAACGGCGCTCGACAACGGCACGTCGCCGGCCACCGTCTTCGGCAATGCCACGCAGCGCGCGGACGTTGAGGCGAGCATCGACACCATCTGGGCCCAAGCCGGTATCGACGTCACCTTTCTCCCCAACGCGGTCCGTTACAACGACACGTTCGCTTACCAGGGCAATGCCGGCAGCGGCACCCGTCCGCAATCCGATCTCAGCACCATCCGCAGCAACGCCCAGGTGGCAGGCGGCATCCTCAACGCCGATTCATCGGTGCTCAATATGTTCATGGTCAACGTCGTGCCCGGCTTCTCGCCGCTCGGCGAGAACCACGCGGCTGGCCTCGCCCGCATCGCCGCCAACGGCATCGCCGGCTTCACCGGTGACAGCCTGCTCACGTCCGCCAGCAACCGCGATTTGATCGCCAGCGTCATGGCCCACGAGATCGGCCACAACCTCGGCCTCAATCATGCGGCCAATGGCGGTGCCAACCTGATGAGTCCACAAGGCACGAGCGAACAACTTACCGACTCTCAGACTAGCACAGTCTTCAGCGCCACAAATTTTCCCAAGCTCGTGCCCATCACATTGGCGGGTGACTACAACGGCGACGGCACGGTGGGCGCCGCCGACTACACCGTCTGGCGATCGACGCTCAATCAAACGGGCACCGGCCTCGCCGCCGACGGCAACGCAAACGGCCGCATCGATAGCGACGACTACACAGTCTGGAAAACCAACTTCGGCGAGACCGGCGGCGCCGGCGGCACAGGTACTCATCCCGTCGCTGCCGTGCCGGAACCCGCATTGATAATCCAATTCATCGCCGCCCTCGCTACAATCACGATGCTGCGGCGATCCACATCACGCTGACGGAGCTTGCACATGGATGGATGGCGTTGTCTGAAGGTGCTGTTGATGACGGCCGTGGCTCACGCGGTGGCAATCGCGTCCGCTTCCGCGACCGACTATTTCGTCGATCTTGCCGGCAACAACGCTGCTGCGGGCACCGCGCTCGCCCCCTGGCGGACGCTCCAATTCGCCGCCAACCAGGTCGGCCCCGGCGACCGCGTCACCGTTCGCCCCGGCAGCTACGCCGGCTTCCAACTCGAGGCCAGCGGCACACTCGCTGCTCCGATCGAGTTCTTCGCCCAGCCTGGTGTCTCCATCACCCAGCCCGTTCCAGTTCGTGGCGACGGCATCAACCTCGAAGGGGCGTCACATATCATCATCAATGGCTTTAACGTTGCCGGCATGCCCCACGCCGGTGTCCGCTCCGTCGGCTTTTCCGACGACTTCGCCTCGAATGTTACCATCCGCAACGTCACTGCCACCAACAATGGCGTCTGGGGCATCTTCACCGGTCACGTCGACGACGTGCTCATCGAAAATAACCGCACCTCCGGCTCCGTCGACGAACACGGCATCTACGTCTCCAACAGCGGCGACCGCCCGATCATTCGCAACAACATCATCTGGGGTAACTTCGGCAGCGGCATCCACATGAATGGCGACCTCAGCCAGGGCGGCGACGGAATCATCTCCGGCGCGCTCGTCGAGAGCAACATCATCTACGACAACGGCCTCAACGGCAGCGGCATCAACATGGACTGCGTTCAGGATTCACGCATCGAGAACAATCTCATCTACAACAACCACTCGAGCGGCATCTCGCTCTATCGGATCGACGGTGCGGAAGGCTCGACTGGCAACGTCGTCGTCAACAACACCATCCAGCAAGCCAGCAACGGCAAATGGGCGCTCAACATCCAAGACGGCAGCACCGACAACACCGCACTCAACAACATCCTCATTTCCAACCACTCGTTTCGCGGCGCGATCGACATCTCCGCCGACAGCCGCAGCGGGTTCACGAGCGACTACAACGCGGTCATTTCTCGGTTCACGATCGATGGCGGCGACAACGTGCTCACGCTCGATCAATGGCGCGCTTTGCTGGGCAATGAGAACAACGACGACCACTCGTTTGTCGCTACTGCCGCACAGCTATTCCAGAATGCCGCTGCCGGTGACTACCACTTGCTGGAAAGCTCTCCCACTACAAATACCGGAACGGCCATGCTCGCTCCGCGGGTGGATCTGGATGGCAAACCGCGCCCGATCGGTGCCAAGATCGACGTCGGCGCCTACGAATTCGGCCTTGCCCCACTCGCCGGCGACTACAACCAAAACGGCACCGTCGACGCCGCCGACTACACCCTCTGGCGCAACGGCCTCGGCAGCATCTATTCGATCGACGACTACGCGATCTGGAAAACCAACTTCGGCCAATCCTCGGGAAGCGGCTCGGCAGCACAGGCCGCCGGCTCCACCAGTACCGTTGTTCCGGAGCCGGCTACGGCCTTACTGCTTGCGTTCGGGCTTTTCGTCGCGCCCATTCTGCTTTGCTGTCGCGGCCCTTTGCTCAATAACTGCCAGCGCCAACGCCAGATTTGTTGCTATTTGGAAGGCGCACGGTTACAATCCCGGCCGTGATCTGCCGGCCGTAGGATGCGGACGTACTGCCACCGAATCTCACGTAACCCAGATTCGTCGGTGAGCCCTCACTACTCTCGGAGGCTTCGTCATGCGTCGCCGGTCTTCTCGCGCTCAGATCGTGTTCTCCCAGTGCCGATCCCTACCGCGCTCGTTATCGGCAATCCTCTTACTGCTGTTGATCGCGGCCGATTCCCACGCCGCGGACAAGCGGTGGAACAACACGTTTGGCGGCGCATTCAACGCCGCCGCGAATTGGTCGGGCGGCGTTCCCGGAAGCGGCGACATCGCGGAATTTGGCCTCGCTACGCTCTTCACGCCCGGAACGTACACGGTTGCCTTCGACGTCAGTCCGACCAATCAGGCTGTCCACGTTGAAGACGACTCTGTGACTTTCGACCTAAACGGCCGAACCTATACCACGACTTTGTTTGTGGGAAACGAGATCGGCAATCAGGCAGGCAGCTTGGGCCAACTTACGATCACCGACGGCACATGGCACGTCGATTCGGCATCAGACTCAATCGATGTCGGCGCGGTCGCCACTTCCACCGGCTCGTTGACCGTTACCACGGCCGGGCGAATCACTGGTTTGCCAAGCATCTTCGCCGGCCTGTTGGGCACGGGCACGCTCACGGTTCAGAACGGCGGTACTGTCCAAGCCGGATTGGTTATGGTGGGTCAACAAACCAATGCCAACGGCACTGTCAACGTCACCGGAACGGCGTCCGCACTAAACAGCAGCATTCTCAACGTCGGCCAGTTTGGAACCGGCTCGATGAACATCTCCGCGGGCGGCGTCGTCCAAAGCTCGATCGGCGGAACCATCGGCAACTTTGTCGATGCCCTTGGAACGGTGCAAATCGACGGCTTCAATTCGCGCTGGATCAACTCAAACTCGCTGGTGATCGCCAACGCAGGCGAAGGGAATCTGAACCTCACCGACGGCGGTCGCGTCCAAAATACAATTGGTTTCGTCGGCTCAGCGGCAGGCGGTTCCGGAACCGTCACTATTTCCAGCCTTGGATTCTTTACTTCCCAGTGGCTCAATTCGGGAGAGCTTAATATCGGTTACGAGGGCGACGGAACGCTCAATTTGCTGAGCGGCTCGGTTCAAAACACCAACGCCTTCGTCGGTCGTTTCGCCGGTAGCACGGGCGAGGTGAATCTCAGCGCCGGGAACGCTCAATGGCTGAATCTCGGCAACTTGACGATTGGCCACAGTGGCGAGGGAATTCTCAACGTCACTGGTAGCGGATACGTACAGAACGTCGATGGCGTAGTGGGCGCCGTCGTCGGCGCTACCGGATCGGTTTCCGTCAGCCAACCCGAGTCGCAATGGAGAAGTACTGGCGCGATGACGGTTGGCCTCGGCGGGCACGGCGAACTTTCCGTTTCCGATGGGGGTATCGTGCAAGTCGACGGCACAATGTTCATCGCGCAGGACTTGAATTCCGTGGGCGTGGTCACGGTCGATGGCATGGGCTCCGATTTGAACAGCAGCACCGGCATGCAAATCGGCAACAGTGGCCAGGCAACATTGACGGTCACCAACGGCGGCTCGCTCTCCAGCACGTTCTCCGAAATCGGCGGCTTGGTCGGCATCAACAGTTCTGTGACGATCGACGGTCCCGGTTCGACGTGGATCACGACAGGTATAATCGAAGTCGGCGATGCCGGCGATGCCACACTAACGATTTCCAATGGGGGCGTGGTTAGGAGCGGGACCGGCGCGCTTGCCGATGCCGCCGACGCCACGACGTCGGCAACGGTCACTGGCGCTGGCTCCGCGTGGATAATGCACGGCAGTGGCACCTTTTACGTGGGCGAGGACGGCACGGGCACGCTGAACATCCTCGACGGCGGCGCCGTCTCCAATGTCGAGGGCCACGTCGGCTTCGATGTCGGATCGAACGGCACAGCGCTCGTCGACGGTGCCGGCTCTACGTGGACCAATAGCGGGGAGCTCACCATCGGCCGAGATGGTGATGGCACGCTCGACATCACCGGCGGCGGCCTCGTGCAGAATACCAACGGCTATATCGGCCGCAGCAGCGGCCGCGACGGTTCGGGCGCCGTCACCGTCAGTGGCGCCGGCTCGACGTGGACCAACACGAACTTCGTATACGTCGGCTACGACAGCGAGGGCGAGGGCTCGCTGAGCGTCGAAGCCGGTGGCACGGTCACCTGCACGACTGGTTTCGTCGGCAACGTGGCCGGCTCGCATGGCACAGCCACTGTCGACGGTCCTGGCTCGACGTGGACCACGAGCGGCACTCTCGCAGTGGGAGATGGGACGCTGACGATTTCCAATGGTGGAGCAGTCGTCACCAACGGCTTGTTCGGCACTCTCGCCGCCGCGAGCATGTGGAACGCGGAGGTGTCCGTCGTGGGACAAGGCTCGAGTTGGAGCCTGGCTGACGCCCTGCTGACCGTGGGTTTCGGTGGCGCGGCCGCGGTAAATATCCTCGATGGCGGCAATGTCGTCAGTTTCGACGCCCGCCTCGCAGCCGACACGGGATCGACTGGCACCGTCGTCGTCAGTGGCGCCGGCTCGACGTGGACAATCGGCCGGCGACTCGGCGTAGGTGGCGACGCCGGTAATCTAATGAGTGGTGGCACGGGCACGCTCAGCGTTCAGCCGGGCGGCAGGGTTGACGTCGCACAGAACATCGTCATCTTTGCCGATGGGCTGTTGCGGCTCGAAGGGGGCACGCTTGATGCCGCGGAAGTCAGCTTTCAGGGCGGCGGACAATTCGACTGGACCACCGGAACGCTGCACGTCGGCACTTTTGGTGGCAGCCTCGTGAACCAAGCCGGTAAACTTGCGCCTGGACACTCCGCCGGCAGCACGACCATCGCCGGCAGCTACGCGCAGCAGGCCGGCGCAACGCTCGAAATCGAAATCGGCGGCACCTCGGCCGGCGCCTTCGACGTTGTGAACATCGGGAACATCGCCGGAATCAGCGGCCAACTGCAACTCGCGTTGATCAATGGATTCGAACCCGGCGCCGGCGACACCTTTATGGTGCTGACCACCGCCGGCGGCATCTTCGGCACGTTGGCAAATGTCGCCAACGGCCAGCGGCTCACAACTCTCGATAGCCTGGGCTCCTTCCTGGTACACTACGGCCAGGCGAGCGCGTTCAACCCAAATCAAATCGTCCTCTCAGCCTTCGAGCCCGCCGAACTCCCCGGCGACTTCAACTTCGACGGTCGGGTCGACGCCGCCGACTACACGGTGTGGCGCGACGGCCTCGGCTCGTCGTACACAATGGCCGGCTATGACGTTTGGAAAACCCACTTCGGTGAAACGGCCGGCAGCGGTTCGGGTGCCACCGCCGCCGTGCCGGAACCCGCGACTTTTTCGCTGGCGGCCCTGAGCGCCTTGAGTCTGCTCGTCACTTGTCGTCGGCGATCGAGTTCGCACTGAGCTCAGCGCGTGCTTTTCATTTCAGTACGTGCCTCG
>JANNTD010000188.1:0-12993 GCA_031403315.1 Planctomycetota bacterium | reverse complement strand
AAATTCCGCGCAGCCGGCGGAAGGCGGTCATCGGCGACGTGCTGGAGCTGCTCGACCTGACGCACAAGCGTGACGACTTTGTGAACGGACTGTCGCGGGGCATGAAGCAACGGCTCTGCCTGGCCAAGACGCTCGTCCACGATCCGCCCGTGCTGATCCTCGACGAGCCGGCCAGCGGCCTCGATCCCCGCGCCAGGCTCGAAGTGAAAGCCCTCTTGAAAGAACTGCGCGCGATGGGCAAGACGATCCTGATCTCGAGCCACATCCTCACCGAACTCGCCGATTGTTGCACCAGCATCGGCATCATCGAGCGCGGGCAGCTCTTGCTCCACGGCCCGATCGACACGGTCTACCGCCAGATCCAACGCAACCGCCACATCGAAGTCCGCTTCACGGGCGATCCCACCCAAGGCGTCAGCCTGATCCGCAGCGATCCAAAAGTCGAAAACGTCGAAGTCAACACGCGCAGCTGCCGCGTCGAGCTCGCCGGCCAAGACGCCGACGTCGAACGGCTACTCAGGCAACTGGTCGCCGCCGACGTGGGCCTGATCTCCTTCGCCGAAAAGGAGCCCACGCTCGAAGACGTGTTCATGATGGTCACCAAGGGCCTGGTGACGTGACACCATCATTTAGCCCCGGTGATTCGGACGGTTCACCGGCCGAACGCCCGGGGCCAAACACGCCCGGGGCCAACCGCGAAGCGGCGACATTGCGAATTCGTGCAGACAGCGAACAAGCCGAACGCACACTCAAGCCGTTGCATTCGGTCCAAACGATTGAATTAGATCAACAGGGACGCACGTACTCGTGTGCGAACTCCATTGATTCACTTGGTCGATCATTGCAAGTCGCTCAGAACGCGGCCGAATTGCGTGCGCCGACCGTTCCGGCATGTCGTCGTACGTCCGTCCTTTCAGCGTGCGCCCATGCTCGGACTTTCGCACGCCGCCCCATTGTTTGAAAAAGAACGGCACTTTCTGGACGCGACATTGGTCGCGGATGCGCAATACCCACGCCTCATCCATCGGCCGCGCTCCGGCGCCACTTTCTCCTCCCACGATCACCCAATGGATGTCGGATAGATCTATGTCTCCGATGTCTTCCAGCAATGGCTCGACGGACAAGAACCGGACTTTCGCCGGAGCACGACGTAACGCGGCGATCCTGGGCATCCCATATTTTCGATCCTCCGCGCTGACTCCCCACCACACGTGATCGAGCTCAGCCGCGAACGACAATTTTGACGCGAGCAGATCACGCAGCCGCGTTGCCCGCTTGGTCAGTACCTGATACGTGTGCCAATCGGCCAGTTGCATCACGCGCGCCACCTGTTCGATGTACCAGTCAGGGACATCCTCATGGAAAAGATCGCTCATCGAATTGACGAACACCGTTTTTGGACTCGCCCAGCGCAAGGGCTCGGCAACCTTCTCCGGCACCAATCGCAGGTCGAAACCCTGCTCGTAGGGATGCCCGGGGACGCCTCGAAAACGTTCGGCAAACGTCTCGGCATAGCAATGCTTGCAGCCCGGACTGATCTTGGTGCAACCACGGACCGGATTCCAGGTCGCGTCAGTCCACTCGATGGATGATGTTGCGCTCATCGGTCACCTCTTCTTTTTTTGGAAATGTGACCTTCACGTCATTGCCAAAGGTGATCTCGCCTTTGACCTTTCTCCGTTTCGTGTGCGGCGGCTGGGCCTCTATCTTACCCGCGACCTCCATTTTTGCTAACACGTCTTTGTAGTTCTTGTCGGTGTACCGGCGACCATAGTTGTGTGACTCGTATACTTGATCCATTGTCATCGTCCGCCCGGCAAATTCATCGAGCAGCATATCTTCCAGATCATCCAATGGCCTCGCTAGCTCGAACAGCAGTGGCTGTCGCTTTGACGCTGGACTGTACTCGAACGTGGGAACCCCTTGTTCAGTGGACGAGCTTTCATTCGCCATTACACGCTTCATGATCTTATAGCCGAGTGGATGCTTGCTGACAAAGATCAAATGATGCTTCGTGCGCGTGCCTCGAGAATTTTTGAATCTAAACGGAAGTACATACTTTCCGCCCATTTCAATGAGTGCTTTGCAAATCTCCTCGACGATCGTCAGTTCCCGTTCGTCAGGTGCCATTGGTTCGAGTTTGATTCGCAGCTGGTTGCCGCGCTCTTCACCGAAAAGTGCATCCATGTGGGCTTTCACGATTGGATTCGATAGCCCCATGTTGATGCGGCTGTAGTTAAAGAAGAATAGACATTCGCACGCCCAGTCTTTCAGTACGGAGTTGATGAGCCGGAGCGAGAGGCCTTTGTAGCCCCACGGATCAACAAAAAACAGCGTTGGAATGAGGCTCATTTGCTCAAACAACTTGACGATATCCTCGCCGACTTCTTCCGTGTTGACTTTCGGCGCGTTCTTCAACGTACCAATTCCGGGCAGCTCCTTCATCGCCTTTACGAGTGAGCTGGTGTTTTCTGGGTCTTTGTCATTGAAAATTGCAATGAGGTTTTCGCGCAGCAGCGGATCCTTGATCGCCTCTTCAAGAATAAGCATCGGCGTAGACTTGGCTCCGTCCCTGTAACGTCCGGGACCCGCGAAGAGATCAATGTAAGCAATCCTTGTGTCCATCTTCTTGCGACTAAGGTAGCCCGTGATTACCTTGGCCCAGGACCTAAAGTACTTCGAGACGATCGCAGTCTTGACCTGCGACTGCTCGACCTGTTCATCAAAAAAAGACTCCGCCAAGGAAGCACCTCGTTTTTGATGGATTGGAGTGATCAGCTACCAACCTGGAAGTATAGTGAAAATTGGTTCACTTGTAAAGCGATTGGAGATAGACGTTTTCATATGGCGTGATCCGGATCGTGCCACCGGGCTGGCGGGCGACTATCTCCAGTTTGCCGCCCAGCGCAGCCACCAGTCGCTCCAGCTCGCTCACCTGCATCCCGTGCTGCAATTCGAGCATGACAACGTCGATTTCAAAGACGCCCCTCGCCCAACCACCGCGTCAAGTACCAATTCTTGGCCACTCCACACCGTGGAGGGGTGGCCAAAAATAGTTCTTGAAATCGGTTGCGCGATCCTTTAGGTTAAATCCCGCACGATTGACAGATGTTCAGTACGTGCGGTTCGTTCGTTGTCGATAGGCCTATGCTTGGGCTGCAGCCCCCTAAACCCGGTAGCCGCAGTGAAGCACTTACTTCGAAGGTCGACGACGGTCAAGACGAGCCGCGCGGTGGACGCCAGCCGATCGGGCACCGGAGCTCCGCTACAATTTGGTGCGGAGGAGCGCTCCTTCCATATTTTGGTTAGGTGAGTAGGTGAGTAGGTAATCGAGATCGCCATCGGCGAGCTCGCTTCAGCGAGCGGGCGGAAACCACAAAAAGTCGCAAAAAGACACGAAAGGCGATTCCTTTTTCGTGCCTCTTCGCGCCTTTTCGTGGCCACTCCCTGCGCTCACTTTGCGCCTCGGCATCTCGGCGAGAGACCGTTCTTTCTGAACCCTGAACCCTGAACCCCAAAACAACCTGTCGCCTTCGTGCAAAACTTGACGCTTTCGAGAAAACACGAGGAAATCGGACGATGCCAAACCTGTCGCCTTCCAGAAATCTGTCGCCTTCGTGTTCAACTCCTGAACCCTGAACCCTGAACCCAAGTTTCCACCTGTCCCCTTCGAAAGAATAAGGACTTACGACAATCCCGCGTGACCCCTTCGACAATTTAAGGACTTACGACGATGTACCCTGCTATCACGTCCAGCAATTCCTGCGACCTGACTCCCAAACCCAGCACCCTGCTATTTCCGCCCCCGGCCGCCTCTGCTACAGTCTCGCGGCTTTTCTCGGGCTTGTGGTCCGGCCGAACATCAATTCGCAACTCCTTTCGATCCGCTAGCAACCGATGGCGATGCTTCGATCTCGAATCCAAGAGCACGTTGCGCGTAACGGCAGCCGACTTTTCGTCGTTTCCGGCTCGATACCACGAGACAACGACCGCTATATGTCCGTGCGACTCGCACTCCGGCGTTCGCTCCGCGCCTTGGCGCTCGCCGCTCGCGCCTGCGCACTGGTCACACTCGTTGCGCTCGCTGGCTGCCAATCGTTCGTCGGCTACCGCGGCTGGCCGTATCCGGAACGCGATCGCACTAGCTTTCACACGCCGGCGATGCGGATCGACACCGTCGAGCAATTCGCCAGCCGCTCCGACGGCACCGACTCCGCCGAGCAGCGCGAGTACACCGACCAACTCGCCCGCCAGATTCAGATCGAGCCCGATCCGCTGGTCCGCGAAGCGATTGTCCGCGCGACGGGCGAATTCCGCACGCCGCTCGCGTATCAAATGCTCGAAGCCGGCCTGCGCGACGACAGCCCCGAGGTCCGCACGGCCTGCTGCCAGTCGCTCGGCGCGCGTGCCGAGACGCGATCGGTCTCAACTCTCGCCGGCGTGCTCCGCGATGATGAAGACAAAGACGTCCGACTCGCCGCGGTCGAAGCCCTCGGCAACATCAAGGATCCAACCGCGGTCGCGGCGATTGCCATCGCACTCGAAGACCGCGATCCGGCGATGCAGTTTGTCGGCGTGCAATCGATGCGATCGGTCACCGGCAAAGACTACGGCGGCGACGTCGAAGCCTGGCGGCAAGTCGCGGCCGGAGCCTCTCCGCCCGAGCCGGCGGCCCCTTCGATCGCCGAGCGCATCCGCGACGCGACGCGGTTCTAATCTATCGCCTGCCGCCGGCCAACAACTCCGTTCGCGGGCGCGCCGCTTGCCAGCACCGCGCGCTTGGGAAAAAATCCCGCGGGCCACAGACTTTCTCCACTCGACCCGGCTCCTCACCTGCCGCACTAAAGTGGCCGCTCGGTTGAACTTCGGCCACCCGCGGCCCGATATCCTACTTGGGTGGGACGGAAAACTCGCTTCCGACCCGTGACCTGACACGCTTCAGCGGCTAACATGCTGGCGTTGCCAGCGACCCAAAAACTACTCGCTCCGTTCGGCGGTGACGGCCGGGTGTCCTGAGCAGAAAGGCAACTGGCATCCACACGGTTCGGCGCACGATTACTTATCAAGGCCATTCCGCCGAACGAATTCAATCCTGACAAGATGTGCAACTTAGTCCGCTAGCAGGCGCGAGCAGGAATTACTCTCGTATGAAATCCACCACCCCCTCGATCAAGCGCCCGATTTTCGCCGCGCTCGCCGTCGTCGCCACTTGCTTGATGGTTACGCTTGCCGTGCGCGGCTCGGAGCCGGCCGATTCGGGCTGGACGGTTTCGCGGCCGATGACCATTCTCGACGCGAATCACGCCGATAACCCGCAGATTCGCATTGCCATCAACCAAATGCTCGAACAGAACCAGTCGCCGCTACTGCTGCAAGCGCCAGCCCAGCGACGCGCCGGGAGCGAAATCGCCGAAGAACTGCCGGCCGAAGAAGCGCCAGCGAAACAAGCGCCCATTGTGTTCGGCAGTTACGGCGCAAGCGCCGACGGTTGGCGACCGGCCCACCTCCCCACCAAGTCACCGCGCAGCACGTCGGAACAAGAAACGACAGCGGCGCCATCCAACAGCCTGCGATTTCGTTCCGCGGCTTCCAGCTCTTCTCCGTCGGAAGCACCCGCTCAAACCGAGACAGACACCACGCCCGCGCCCGCGGAGACTCCAGCCGCTCAGCCGACTGTTGAGAAAGAGGTCGTTGAAAAAGAAACGACCATCACGGACTCAGAGCCGGAAGCCAATCGCGACGAACCGGTTGCCGAGTCGCGCGATCCCGCGCGCGAAGCGGAGCCGCCCGCCGCGGTTGCCAAGCTGCCCGCCGCGCCGCTGCCGCCGCTGTCGCAAAACATGAAGAACTTGCGCGCGAAGGTCCGCCGCGTGATCAAGTCGTACTACACCCGCCCGCTCAACAGCCGCGAGAACGATCCCTGGGAATTGATGCACGGCATGCTGGCCTACGGCGTGCTGAGCAAAATCCGCCAGGGCAGCCCACAAGGCTCAACCATCACCCTGGTCGGTTGGCTCTGCTACAACCGGCCGTCGAAGGGGATGACGCTCCTTTATCTGACGCCCGAAAATGAGCTCCGCGTCAAACAAGGCGTCGGCCTGCAAGGACACATGGGCCAGTTCCTGGCCATGCTCGCCCAATGCCAGGTCTCGCCCGACTATCCGATCAAGGTCCGCAATCAAGAGTTCACGATCAAGGACTTGATCGAAGCCGAGAAAGAGACCTGCTATCCGAAGAGCGAGCTGACCTTCAAGCTGATCGCGCTGATGCACTATCTCGATTCCGGCGAGACGTGGGTCAATGACCAGGGCGCGAGTTGGGACGTCCCTCGGCTGATCCGCGAAGAGCTCGCCCAGCCGATCCGCGGCGCCGCTTGCGGCGGCACGCACCGCCTATCGGGTCTCAGTCTGGCCGCCCGCACCCGCGTTCGCCGCGGCGAACCCTTGGACGGCGAATACCTCCGCGCCGCCCAGTTCGTCGAGAAGTATCAGAGCTATGCCTACCAATTGCAGAACCGCGACGGCAGCCTCAGCACCGAATGGTTCCGCGGCCGGGGCGAGGAAGACGACACCGATCGCCGTGTGAAAACCACCGGCCACATCTTGGAATGGCTCTGCTATTCAGTCGACGACAAAGAGATCCGCAACACGCGGACCTTCCGGGCCACCAACTATCTCGCGTCGCTGTTGGCGAACAACTACAACCACGAGTGGGAAGTCGGCCCGTTGAGCCACGCGATCCACGCGCTGCGGCTCTACGACGAGCGAGTGTTCCAGCCGTACGACGGCCAGGATGAAGTCGCCAAGAAAGCGGTCCGCAAAACCGCTAAGCGTCCGTCGTCCTCGTCGCGCTCCAGTGCGAGAAAGTACTAAAGCAGCAAGCTTGGGTAGCGGCACTGTGCCTGAGCAGAATCGGCGGCGGGCGATTCTCCCAATCCGCACAACCGCTTCCGGCACCTGACCTCTGATCTCAGACCTCTCGCATTGGATTGCTCCAGGCCGCGGGGTACATTACATTGCGACGCATCGGTCGCACTGATTTCCCCGACCCCCACATTGCCCCGTTATGGCGCTGGCTCGTAAATTCACCGATCAATTGCAGCTCTTCTGCCAGCAGGCCAACCAGTTGGCTGCGCTGCACTCGGCCGACGCGCTGCTATTCTTGATGGAACGGCCGGCCGATTGGGCGAAGCTCCGCGAAGCCGTCGGCAAGTACCCGGTGCTGCTCGCGGGCGACAGCGCGGAGACGCTCGCCGGGGCGTCGGCCGACGACTTCAAGATCATCCTGGTGAACAAACCGCCGGAGAGCCCGGTGTTCGAGCGGCTTACGCAGGCTCTGTTGGAGAGCGTCGCCAATGAATTCGTGCCGCCGGGCGCGACGATCGTCGCCGTCTATAGCGGCTTCGAGCCCACGGTGATCGACACGATTAGCATCATCCGGCTCGGCGAGCACTTGGGCCAGCTCACGATGCGCGACTTGCGCGAGCTGAAGACCCGGATCCCATTCGACACGCTCAAGATCGTGGTCGATCTGGCGGTCGACATCGGCCGCGAAGGCCGCGAGGGTAAACCAGTGGGCACGCTGCTGGTGGTCGGCGACCATCGCAAGGTGCTCAGTTATTGCCGCCCGATGGGCTTCGACCCGGTCCGCGGTTACAGTCGCGCAGAACGAAACCTCGCGGACTCGAAGGTCCGCGAGGGCGTGAAAGAAATCGCCCAAATCGACGGCGCGTTCGTGGTCTCGAGCGACGCCACCGTCGTCGCGGCCGGCCAGCACGTTGCCGCGCCGCGGGCGAGCGACCTCGCGCTCCCCAAGGGCTTCGGCTCGCGCCACTGGGCCGCCGCCGAAATCAGCCGCGCCACCAGCGCCATCGCCATCGTCGTGAGCCAATCGAGCGGCACGGTGCGACTCTTCCAAAACGGCGAAGTCCGACTCCGCATCGAACCTTTCCGCCGCCCGATGAAATGGATCGAGTTCGACCAGGATCCGGCCGGCGAGTGACGCTGCAGCCCCACATCTCTGCGCGCAAAGACGCAAAGGGGCAGAGATCGCAAAGGAAAGGTCGGGTTACGTTTCGACGGGCGCGTCGACATTTGGCAAGCGATTCACGAGGAGGAAGACATCAACTTTGCTGGATCGCGCGTTGAAATTGATCAACAGCGCGACTCTCTTTTGAAAGTTGCGGTGCCCGAAACGTTGGCGGGAAGCGAGCGCGGCAGCCTATTTGGAATCGATGGCGAGCACTAGACGGGCAAGCTCGACGTCATTCTCGACTTTCAGCTTGGTAAGCACTTTCGCACGATGCTTGGCAACGGTTTGAAAGCTGATGTGCATCAGGGTCGCGATCTGTTTCGGAGTCTCGCCGCAAATCAGCAAGTTCATGACCTCGATCTCCCGCGACGTCAGTTCCGCGATGCGCGCAGCAAATTCGGATCGGGATGCCTCATGCCGATGGCGGTCTAAATCCGAGTCGATCGCTTGACGTATCCGGTTCAACAGATACTCATCATCCGCGGGTTTTTCGACAAATGCGCACGCTCCCGACGTGAAGGCCTGTGAACACGTCGCTACATCACCGTGACCCGACAAGACGATGATCGGCAGCTTTACGCCTCTTTCCGCCAGACAATTTTGCACGTCGAGTCCGTTCATTCCAGGCATGCGAATGTCGAGAATCAGACAGCCCGGCCGGGACACGTGATAGTTGTCAAGGAACGATGCGCCCGACGAAAACGTTTCAACGCGAAGCTTCTCGGATTCGAGCAACCAGCGCATCGACTTGAGGACGCCCAAATCGTTGTCGACGATAAATACTGTTGGCTCAGCCTGCATGGCGCAACTCATCGTCGACCGGCAGCATAAAGCGAAATATCGCGCCCGCATCCCCATTTGGCTCGGCCCACAGACGGCCACCATGGCCTTCGACAATCGTGCGACTGATCGCCAGTCCCATTCCGAGCCCGTTCGGCTTGGTGGTGAAGAACGCCTCAAAGATGTCGTTGACGCGGTTCGCGGGTAGCCCGCAGCCGTTATCGGCAATCGACACTTCCACGCCGCCCTTGACGGATCGGCACGTCTCGACGACCAGTTGTCTTTCCTCCGATTTTCCTTCCAAGGCTTCGATGCCGTTGCACAGCAAGTTGACAATCACCTGCTCCAATTGGACCCGGTCGCACTTTATTAGCGGCATGTCTGCCGTGCAATTGACGGTGATTGCGATCTGGCTTTGACGCGCTTCGCCAGCGGCAATCCGCGCGGCGCTTTGAACGATGCTGTTGATGTCCTCCAGCGCTTGCTGCGACTCGCATTTTTTCACAGATCGCTCGAGACTGCGGATGATTTCGGCAGCGCGATCCGATTCATCGGCGATTGAATTCACAATCTCCAAGAGTTCGGGGGTGTTGCCGATGCCTTTGTTAAGTCTTCGCACGCAGCCGTGGGCATAATTGGAAATCGCCGACAGCGGCTGATTCAATTCGTGCGCAATCCCAGCCGCCATTTCACCCATCGTATTAAGACGCAGCACGCGGGCTAGCTCCGTTCGACGTTGCGCCAATTCTAACTCGGCGGCTTTGTGAGCGCGCTCCTTGCAATCGCGTTCGAGGCGGGCGCTCAGCACCGAGCCGATAATCTTAGCGATCCGCGCTAGCATGTCACAATCGTCGGAATCGTACCCGTTCGGCCGATTTGCCACCTGCAGCAGCGAAAACGGCTTGGCATAGTCGGAAATGGAAGTGATGACCGACTGCTCAAACGCCACGCCTCCCGAGAAACTGCATCGCTCGTTTTCGATGGCAGCTTCGCGCTTGGAAAACGCCGCTTTCCAGGGCCTACACCAGTCGTGTTTTGCCCAGCACCTGTCCCCCTTAGCGTTCGGTGATGAGAATGAACCGCGCAGCCCGCCGTCGTCGGTCAGCTGCAAGAAGACTCCGGCCGGGCTTTCAAATGCATCAAGCACAATTGCCAAAATCGCCGGATAAATGGCGCTGTCGGCCGTGGTTTCAAACGCGTTGACTATCTTTGCCACTGTCAGTGTCAGCCGCTCCATCTGTTGGAGACGGCACCGCGCCTCGCGCTCGGAACACATCCGCTCCGTGATGTCTTGAATTTGGCTCACGAAGTAGCAAGGTCGCTGTTGGTCGTCGCGAACCAAGGAAACGCTTAATTGGATCCAAACAATGTGTCCCTGTTTATGGAAATAGCGTTTCCCCATGTGGTAATGATCGATTTCGCCGTCGAGCAACCGCCGACACATCGCAAGATCCGTGTCAAGATCGTCAGGGTGCGTGATCGACTGGAAATCGATGGCCAGCAATTCTTCCGGGCTGTAGCCCACGATTTCGCACACCGAACGATTTACTTTGAGCCAACGACCATCCAAGTCGACCAACGCAAGGCCAATCGCCGAATGGTCGAACGCTCCACGGAAAGCTCCATTCTCATGCTCAAACTCCGCTCGCCAGGAAGCTAGGCGCTGATCTTCGCTCGGACAGCTCGCCGCGGAACTGCCCAGAAATTGTCGGTGAGAAGCGACTGCTTGCATGTTAGCAATTTCGCGGACATTTAAAGGAATTCGATGCAGCCGCTGAATTTCGCGATTCCCTCTTTCGACCGAGCCGTCGAAAATTGCTCAAAGCAAACGCAAACTCGCTTTGGACGCCCGCCCCCTTCGATCAATGATTTTCCCGCCCGATTTGCACGGCAATGAATGGGCAGGGTAAGCGCTCCGCGCTCTATCGCGTTTCGAGACTCTCCAACTACACCTAGTCTGGTGAAGGTACGCAATGATGATCGGATGCGTCAACTGCGCTTCGATCCCCTTCGGCAGATACGCCACACTGACGTGGTCAACAATTGGCGCACGCTCGCCAAACGAGTTCGACGTGCGTATTGGTGACATGACGCAAATCCCCTCTAGAGATGTACCTAGTTCTACTTCGACCGATGGATTGGCCAAAGCGGAAATGCCGCGGCGGCGCAACTTATATTTGTATCTGCCTTCGAAATGAAAGCTTCGCGTCGACGTATCTGCCGACACCCAATTTTCACTGAAGACGCGTGAGACTGCCAACAACACGCATTTCTTTTGGGAACCGTTTCACGAGGCCTTCGGCAAGAGCCGTATTCGCTGGATCCGAGCTGGATTAGTAGCCACGTTGGGTTCTCATACACCCCCCGCGCAATCGTTAGGCCGCCCACTATTCCATTGTGCATTGACGATTGGCGAAACTCTTTCGGTCGCGTAGTTTCCGCCTGCGAAATTATCATCCCACGAGTGTGAATTAATCACCTGTGATGGCGCCAGCGCAATATTCGATCTAAGTTGATGGGAACGCGCCCCGATCCAACGCGGTCCAAACCGGCTACTTGGCACAAGCGACAGCCGGCAGAGAACCCCCAACAACCTTTCGCTCGTACGGTTCGGCGCCCGCCGCAATTGTACCGGTACGCTTCCGAGTTTCCCAATCGTGCGACCTAGCTAGAGCTCCCTAACGATCGTGCTCGACGCGAGTGGCAAGCAAAGCGCTCGGCGTGCGCCAGCACCGTTTCCAGTTGACACTCTTGCCGCGCAACCATTGACTATCAGCATGTGTATCAGCAATGCACTGTCGATCAAATGAGTTCGACCTTTCGCGACTTTGGAGGCCTTGCCCGAGTCGTCAAGTTATCGTGCGGTTCTGCGCATTGGTCTTGGCGATTGGCGTTTTTGGCGCCGGTGCTCGGTCCGCCACTTTTTCGGTCACCAGCACTGCCGATACCGGTGCGCCGGGCACCCTGAGATGGGCCGTCAACCAGGCCAACGCTGCAGGAGCCGGCTCGCACAGCATTCTTTTCAGTTTGCCCGCCAGCTCGACGATCACGCTCACTAGTCCGTTGCCAACGCTCAACAACGCCAGCGCGACGATCACCGTCAACGGGGTTGGTGCCAGCGGACTGTCGGTGAGTGGCGTCAGCCCCAACCAGATTTTCTCGGTCCAGAACGGTCCGGTTACGATTTCGAATCTGACCGTCGCCGGCACCGGCAGCATATCAAAAGTGGGCACCGGAACATTGACGCTCTCGGGTACCAGCACCTATTCCGGTGGGACGACAGTCTCGGCCGGCGTTCTGCAGGGGAACACCGCCAGCTTACAAGGCAATATCGCCGATGACGCCAACGTCACCTTCAACCAGACGAGCGTTGGCACATATTCCGGCGTGACGAGCGGCACCGGCAGTCTGACCAAGATCGGAACCAGCACACTCACCCTCTCAGGTGCCAACACTTATTCCGGCGGCACCACGGTCTCGGCCGGCATTCTGCAGGGGACAACGACCAGCGTGCAAGGCAATGTCACCAACAACGCCAACGTGACGCTCAATCAAGCCACGGCCGGCACGTATTCTGGCGTGATGAGCGGCACCGGCAGCTTGACCAAGAGCGGCGCTGGAACCGTGACCCTGTCGGGAGCCAACACCTACACGGGCGGCACCACGGTCTCGGCCGGCGCTCTGCACGGGGACACGACCAGCCTGCAAGGCAACATCTCCAAAAGGACCAAAGTCACGTTCTATCAGTCCACAACCGGTACGTACTCCGGTGTCATGAGTGGCACCGGCAGCCTGACCAAGAGCGGCACTGGAACCGCTATCCTGTCGGGTGCCAACACGTACACGGGCGGCACCACGGTCTCGGCCGGTGTTCTGCAAGGGACCACGACGAGCGTTCGTGGCAATATCACGAACAACGCGAATGTCACGTACGATCAGTCCACCACCGGGACGTATTCCGGCGTGATGAGTGGCACCGGCAGCCTGACCAAGACCGGCACCGGCACCGCGATCCTCTCGGGCGCCAACACATACAACGGCGGGACCACGGTCTCAGGCGGCATTCTGCAGGGGACTACGACCAGTCTGCAAGGCAATGTCACCAACAACGCCAATGTGGCGTTCGATCAAGCGACGGCCGGCACGTATTCTGGCGTCGTGAGCGGCACCGGCAGCCTGACC
>JANNTD010000187.1:0-15164 GCA_031403315.1 Planctomycetota bacterium | reverse complement strand
CGCCTTCTGCTCAATCGGCCAATAGAGTTGCGGGCTGAAGTAGTCGACCGTTCCGTCCTGGAACCAATTCAGCGAATCGGCATATAGATTCGCGTACGAATCGAAGCCCTGGATGCTCGGCGGCTGGCCCGGGCGATAGATCCCAAACGGGCTCACGCCAAACTTGACCCACGGCTTCGCCTGGTGAATCTCCGTGCTGAGCCGTTCGAGCAACTCCGCAACATTGGCCCGCCGCCAATCGTCGCGCGCGAGTGGCTCCTTGCCATCAAGGCCATCGAGATACTTCGCCCAACTCGCATCGTCCGGAAAATCGACCCGTTCGCCGTCCTTGTCGTTGATCGGATACGGATAGAAATAGTCGTCGAAGTGAACCGCGTCGACATCGTATCGCCGCACCACGTCCAGGATCACCGCCAGACTATGGTCGATCGCCCCCGGCTCGCCCGGATCGAGCCACAGATAGTCGCCATACTGGCGGACGATGTCCGGATGCGTTCGGCTGACGTGGTTCTCGCTAATTGGACCTGTCATTGACGGATGCGACGCCCGATACGGATTGAACCAGGCGTGCAGTTCGAGCCCGCGGCGATGCGCCTCCTCGACCGCAAATGTGAGCGGATCGTAATTCGGTTCCGGCGGCTGCCCCATCTTGCCGGTGAGGTACTCGGACCACGGCTCGAGCTTCGACGCATACAGCGCATCGCACGCCGGCCGGACCTGCAGCACGACCGCGTTGAGATTGAGCTCGACCGCCAGATCGAGCAGCTTCAGTAGTTCTTGTTTTTGGTGATCGACCGGAAGCCCCGGTCGCGACGGCCAGTCGATGTTCGCCACCGTGGCGATCCACGCGCCGCGAAACTCGCGCGCCAGCGGTGGCGGCTCGTCGGCCACCGCAGCCGGCGTGGTGAAAGCGCACAAAACCAGCCAAGCCAACACGGCCGAACAACTGGTCGCCAGTTTCACGCGCTACCTCGCCCCAAGGCTCGAGTCGATGTGGTATCCCACTAATAACGTCAAGATAACTGAGCCGACGACGGCGAGTCAGCCACGAGTGCGTATTGCGCTCGCGTTATTGCGCATCAGCACCGCGCGATGGACGGCAAACGCAGAAAGATGGCCGATTCGCTCGTCCGCTCTTCAGGCAATTTGTTAGACGATTTCGACCACACACGACATGCAGTGCGCCACATGCGACGGCCAAGAGCGCTGCCGACGCCGGCTCCGGGGCCGCGAAACTGTTGGCGGAACCTGCGCCGCCAAAATTCGTCTCGCCGAAATGATCTCGCCAGCGGTCATAGTCGTCGAGTCCCACACCCGGCGTGTCGTCGTTCGCCAGCGACGTGCCGCTACCGAGACTATCGCGCCACCGCACATAGTCCCCGGCGTCCACGACACCGTCCTCATTGTAGTCGCCCCACAAAGGTGGCGCGACAAACGTCGTGACTTGCAGGAGCCCCGTGCCGGTGATGAGCGGACTGGTGAATTGAGCCGCCGAACCGACGGCGCCCCAGGTGCCGACGACCTGCGAAACGCCGTCCAAGAACAAGGAATCGATGACGTCGGGACCGCCGGCAAAACTCAATTCGAGTACTGCCCCGGTCGACAGGAAAACGTCGGCCGCATCGGCAAGAAAGGCGCTCGCCAAGCTCAATTCTCCGGCTTCGACGGTGGTGTCGCCGGAGTAGGTATTTGCGCCCGTCAACGCGAGCGTGCCCGCGCCGCCTTTGGTAAGCGCGCCATTGGTGATCGGCACACTGATCGTGAGATCGACCTCCGCCGACCCGTCCGCAACGTGGAAAGCGCGGTCAGCGCCACCGAGATCGATGAAGCCCGTGCCACCCGCGCCCGCCCCATTGGCGATCAATGCACTGGCATTGGCCAAGGGGCTGAAATTCACGTCGCCGGAAACAACGATCTTCGCCGGCGTCGTGTTGTGGGGCATGAGGTTGATCGTGTTGAGCGTGAACGTACCGCCGGCAAGCGTGAAAGTCTGCGCGGCATCAACCTGCAGCGTGTGAACGCTCAAGCTGGCGCCGCCGCCGAGCGTCACCGCGGCTGAAAACTGAGCCGCGATCGGCGTCGAATCCGCGACGGGAACGTAATTCACCGTCAGCGATCCGCCGTTGATGTCGAGCGACTCTCGCACGTAGAGCTTGCGGATGGTGTGCGCGCCCGACGAGAGGTCGACGTCGATGTTCGCGTTGGGCCGGTCGAGAATGACCGTGTCGTTCGCGCCCGGCAATCGCACGGCGGGTAGCGTCAATCCTCCGACGCGCGCCACCTGTCCCGGGCCCTGCACCGGCGCGACCGGCGTCTGCCCACTGTTCCAATTGGCGAGCGACGACCAGTCGCCGCTGGTGTCGTTCATCCACAGCGCCGGAACCAGCTTGTCCTTGAGAAATTCCGTGCCGCCCTGGGCGACGTCGAAATCGAGGTTGTTACCGCCGTTGTTGTAGCTCTGCAATCGCCCGGTGCTGGCGTACTGCCAAAAACTCCACGGTTGGGAAGGATTCGGCGGATCGTCCCAAGGACCGTATAGCGCCGCATACGAGTCATTCGGATTGGCCGTCTGCACGAGGATCGAATTCGGATTGGCCTGGTTTGGCCAGCGCGCATTCCACAAGGTCGGGTAGCCCGACACAACCTGCGTGCGCAGCGAGGGCGACGCTGTTGCCAAAATGTTGGCGGCGTAATTGCCATTGATGTAAATGGCGGGACGGATCCCCATCACTTCATAGATGCGGTTGGAAAAGTCGATCGAGAATTGCGCGAGCTCGTTGTCGGTTCGAATGCCGTCTCCGGCCTCCAAGTCGTGAACCGGCAGCAGGTAGCCCGGCCGCATCCACGGCCCGGCCATTTGCATAAAGTGATTGGCTTCATCCGTGCCGTTATTCGCGATGCCGCCCGAGTTCAGCGTGCCGGCGACGATGTCGGGCCGGGAGAAATGATACGTCCCGGCAAACATGCCCGCAGCCGTCGCGCGGGTGATGTTTTGGATGTAGTACGGATCGTCGTAGCGCTGCGAAAGAGTGTTCAGGCCGTCGCTGTTGTCGGAATCGTTCTGGTTGTAGTAACCCGTGGTGCCGCCGCGGCTCGAACGGATGAACACGAAGTCGCGATCCTCGACGTTGTGGATGTTGTTCCACGTCGTCGGAGTGATGTTGCCCTGCCAGGCCGAGACGTCGAGACCCAGGGCGCGCTGCGCTACTGCAGGAGCACCCGCGCCCGCCAGCGCAACCCACGCGGCGGCGGCGATGGCGAATCTCCGGCACCATTTTCTGGTGGCGCTCGTCCGACTACTCATCTCTTGCTCCCAAGCCATCCATCCGCCCTACGGTGCTCCGGTCCTTTCGTCTAGTGACCGGCGCAATCATGGACCGGGCAAGACTAGCCATTCGGGTTCGATCCCCGCTGACTGACTTGATGCAGACTGTCGGTCACATAGTGACGAACTAGGCCGCGCGACGACGCGCGGTGCAGGCCGCGAGCCCGAGCAAAACTCCCGCCAGGGCGAACGTCGTCGGTTCCGGAACGTACTCCAGGCGCACGTTATCGAAAAACACTTCCGTGCTGGCGTTCGACACGCCCGATCCGAGAACGATGTTGTCGAAGCTGCGAATCGACGCGGCGGTTCCCACGTTGCTGACCCGTTCGGCCAGCACGCTGTCTACGTAAAACGCGTAATCCGTGCTCAGGCCGTCGTTCGTGCTCATAACGACCTTCAAGTTATGCCAGCCGATCGATCGCGCACCCGCCCCGAAATCGTTCAATTTGAAGAACGCACCCGAGCCGACGGCGCTTTCCGTCGGGCCCCCGTCGGGGTCGGGATCGGCGAGCACATCGGCGTCGGCGCCGTCCACGTTGTAACCCAAAATCCGGGCCATGTAGAACTGGCCGCCGCTGTTGGCCCCCGTCTGATTGTTGTTAAAGCCCATCGCCACGAGTTGATTCGTCCCACTTGGGGCGATCAAGTCTTGCAAGTTGGAGTAGTTGCGCGACGGGGCGTTGGTGGGCAGAATGTCGAAGAAATCGAAACTCCAGACGATTCGATGGGTGAGGTCGATCGTGCCCGACTCGGCAAACGAGCGACGGTTGCGCGATTGGCTGCTCGTCACGGTTCCCGGCACCCGAATCGACTGCGGAGCACTCGATGACTGAGCGATGGATAATTCTGCGCTCAACGGGGCTACGGTGCCGATTGCCGGCCACGCTGCTTGAAACGCCGCCTGATCGGCATAGCCGTCGAAGTTGTCACTCACGATGAGAGCGGCACTGGCGGTCGAGAGACAACCAGTTACGGCCAAAAGGGCCGATGCCAAAGCGATGCAAATCTTCATTAGCGACCTCCCGATGAGAATCCAGACTGTACGCGCTGATCCAAACTGTACGCCGTATTGCCGAGTGACCACGTTACTGTCCAGGCGAGCAACAACGCACCACGGGCCCCGTCGCAGCCCACCCCCACTGTTGAGCCTATCTGGCGGTTACGGAACGAACAACGAATTCCCGCGCAATATAGTCTCGTTTTTTTGCAATCGGTGCCGCGAAAGCCGCCTGTTTTCGACCGCCGGCCGCCGTCACTCGGCAATGGTCTCGCCGCCGTCGCGCGACGCCGCCGCCACGTACACCTGCGGATCGACGTCGTCGTGGATGAACTCCACCCGGCCGTCGGCGTAGGCGAAATTCGTGCCGCCCGAGTGGAAGCTGCCGAACGGCAAGTCGTTGAACACCATATCCTTTGGCGTGGGCGCACCCGGGTACGCGCCCGGACGATGGTCGTCTTCATGCGTAGCAAAGTAGCCAACCTTGTCGAGGTTGGCGTTCGGCGGATAGTCGGCGTCGACGTTCTTCGCCGCCGCGACGCCCGAATTCGCAACTGGCCGCGAGGGCGGGATCGGCCGGCCCTGGGCGTCGTAAGTGGCCGGTGCGTCGAACCAGAATGCACCGACCGTCCAGGCCCGCAATTGGTACCACCGCTCGCCCAACAGCAGCGTCTTGCTCAGTCCGTCGACAATCCGGCCGGCCTGCGTCCGGGCGGCGACGTACATGATGCCGTCGGCGTTCACTGCCCCGAACTCGCCCATGAGATAGTCCTGGTTTGGTTGCGTCGTCGGCAGCACGTCATTGTCGTGAGCGCGGCTGGCGGCCGACCCCGTCACCGCCGCGTAGCTCGATGCCTTCATGCCCGCGTGCGAGGCCAAGTTGTCGACCACTTCGCCGTCGCTCGGGCAGAGGAACACGCCGCTGGGATTCTCGTTCACGCCGCGGAGCGTGTCGTCGTAGGCGTGCAGCGGGTCGGCCGGCGTGGTGCGATTCCGCTCGTCGACCGCCGCGTCGATCGCCTGGGCCGCGGCGGCTTCCTCCACGTACGACAAGACCGCCACCTGCCAACTAAAACCGTCGATCCCGCGCTGCGGCTTCCCCACGTAGGACGCCCCCGCCGGAAAGGACCGCTGAGAGACTTCGTGGTTCAAGCAGCCGAGCGCCAGATTCTTGAGATTGCTCGTACACTCGCTGCGTCGCGCCGATTCCCGAGCCGCTTGCACGGCCGGCAACAAGAGCGCCACCAACACCCCGATGATCGCAATCACGACCAGCAACTCGACCAGCGTAAAACCGCTTCGCGGTCGTGCATCGAGAGAGTATCTTGCCTGAATGCTCATGGGATTACCTCGCTCCTTCTCAAGGAACAATTCTGTGTCGGCAACGTTGCCGGCACGTCGACGCCGCCTGTGCAAATCAGGCGGCTAACTCGGCGGGACCCGGCGGGGCGAGCAGTCTTTAGCGGCTGCTCGGGTGGGTCCCATCATGGCAGGACAAAATCAATCGACGCTCCCCCGCTCGCGGGCACGGTCGCCTTGAGCGGAGTCCTGGCTCGGATCGTAAATTCGGTGGGAAGCACGATTTCTTGTTGTGGGACCGGGTCGCCTTCTTTCCAACCCCGGGGCAGCGAAACGCTCGTGTTTACAATCACGCGGTACTCACCCGGCGCGAGCTCGACGGTATAGTCGCCGGCGGCGTCTGTCGCTGCGGAGATCGCACGGCCGCGTGCCGGAAAAAACATCAGCGCTCCGTGCGCGATTGGCTCGCCGTGGTACGAAACTTTACCCGCGATAGGCACTCCGCTCGACACCTCACCGCAGCCGATGGCGCTAGCCGCTACAACCGCTGCGAGAACACCGGAAGCCAACGCCGCGAGATGGCTCATTGCGAGATTGCCTCTTCACCGTTGCGCGAGCCCAAGGCCAGATACAAGTTCGTGTCGATGTCGTCGGCGATGAGCTTGACGCCGCCGTCGCCGAAGGAAAAATTCACACCACCGGGGTGAAAGCTGGCAAATGGCAGATCGTTGCACGTGACAGTTCGCGGCGTGCTATCGGGCACTGGCGGCCGATCGCCCAAGTTGTTGTCGTGGAGAACGTAGCAGCCCGTGTACGGATCGTGATTCAGCGACACTTTGTCGCTCACGTTCTTGCAAGCAAAGAATGCCGTCTGCGGCTGCGGCCCTTTTGGCGGCTGTGGATTTCGACGATCCTGAGGCGGATCCGTGCCGCCGGCCCAATACGCGCCGATCATCCAAGCTCGAATTTGGTACGTGCGTTCGCCAATCAAAAACGTCTTGCTGGTGCCATCCGATACTTTCTGCAGCGAAACGGGCCAGTCCTGAATCAAGAGGCCGTCGTAATTGTTCGGACCCAAGAGCGCGTCCCCGGACCAAACGCAGTAATGTGGGGGCGTCTTCTTGGCAGGACAAATGCCGGTACGAGCGTAGTAGGAGCCGCTCACGCCGGCATAGCTCATGCCCTTGCGATCCTTCGCCGCCGATCCAACAGCTCCATACTTTTCCACCTGATACTTGAGTTCTGGATCGCTCGGGCACAAGTACATTGGAAGCAGCATCGAATTCAACGCGACCATTGCTGCGTCGTCAGTAGCATAGGCATCGCCCTTTGCCTTGTATCTCTCGATCGCCTGTTCGCTGACGGTGCTCTCTTCGATGTAGGGCAAGATTTGCACCGGCCACCCCAGACCGCTTTGCGAAACCGCGGCGGCATTCACGCTCCCCGGCGGCAACTCGCCCTTCGCCGACTCGAAGTTTAAGCACGCCAGCGCGATGTTCTTGAGATTGTTCTGACACTCCGTTCTGCGGGCCGCTTCCCGCGCCGCTTGTATCGCCGGCAGCAAGAGTGCCACGAGGATGCCGATGATCGCGATCACCACCAACAATTCCACCAAGGTGAAACCATTTCGGCCGTGGTGCTTGTTAGCGATACGTCGCAAGCAAGTCCCCATGACAATCAATCCTCAATTAAGCGGTTCGATCTCAAACAACAGGTCGTCCACGTCGTGGTCGATCGTGACGTGATAGGGCGTGGTCGCCGATTGCGTGTATTCTTCCTTGATCAGCGAGACAGGATCCCGCGGCGCTTTCCAAATCGTAAACGTGACGGCATACTTTCCACACAAAACGCCATCGCCCGGCTTCCGGGTGAAGAGCTCAAAGGACCCATCTTGTTCAATGTTGCCGCCGGCCGGTTGGCGAAGCGGCGCCGTGGTGTCGACCGCCGGCTCGAAGCGCACGACGCGCGCGCCGCCCTTCGGAACCGAGCCATCCTTGTACAGCACCTTCCCGCTCACCTGGGCCGTTGCCGGTCCGCGGTTGCAGCCCGCCAACCCGGCGATGCTGGCCACGACAACGGCGACAACAAATATTCGGCAATCACTTGCCGTCAATCTCACCACAAACTGACGCAGCAATTTCAACCCACAATGAAAACTGCAAAGGCTCATTGGGACACGCACCGTTCGCCGGGAACTACTGACAGCCGTCACGCCGCACACCGTTGTAGACACCACCCGCTTCGGAGTCGGAACTCGCGATCAAATAGTCCCACGGAGAGCAACACGGCGAACCGAGCGTCGAGCCTGTGGTCTCGATCTCGTCGCTGATGAATTGGACGCTGCCGTCGCACATCGCCACGAATACGCCGCCGACGTGAGCGCTCCGCGCGGTTTGCTGCGCGAAATAACTTCCCCCCGCGTCACAAGTCATGCAGATCGATTGCAGATAATCCTTCACGACGGCCGATTCGCAACCGCCGCCGCCGAAATACACGTCGTCCGCTCTCGGGCTGCAGGCGTTCGGTCCATTGTCGTCGCCGCCGCCGCCGTAGCCCGCCAACAAGCTGGGGCCGGCCTGCCCCATCGCCCACACGCCGCGCGAATCCAACTCATTGACACCGGCGCGGATCTCGCCAACGAGGATCGTCTTGGTCGTGCCGTCGGTAATTCGACGGTAGGTAACCGAGGCGTTCACTCCCATCACGCCGCGCCGGCAATTGTCGACCCAATGCAGCCCCTTGGGTCCGTCCACGCGGCCCGGATAAATGTCGCCACGGCCTGCGTTGGCAGCATAATTCGTCCGGCCCCAATTGTCGCCGTGCGCCGGAATCGCTCCCGCGTACTGTACCCGATTAAACTCGTCGCTCGGGCACAACAGCACGTTAAGCGTCGCACCACGCGCCGTCCGGTTGCGGTTGGTAGCTGCCGTCGACGTGTCGTTGATCGGCTTCGTGAAGTCGAACGCATCGAACAGCGGTTGCTCTTCCATGTAGGGCAACGTGGCGATCATCCAGTTGGGACCGAAACCCGTCGGCCGGCTGATATCCGTTCCATCCTTCGTACGATCCCAGATCATCCCGATCGGGAATATTTTGTTGGAAGTCTCGTAGTTGATCACCGCCAAGGCAACATTCTTGATATTGCTCTGGCACTGGGCGCGGCGTGCCGCCTCACGGGCCGCTTGAATGGCTGGCAGGAGCAAAGCCACCAGAATTCCGATGATCGCGATGACGACCAATAATTCAACGAGCGTAAAACCAAGTCGTGCGGCCGGTGAATCGGCAGCGCGACACCGTGTTTTTGCGATCGCGCTGTGACTGCCCCGACTTCCTGCAAAGGACATCGCTTCACCTCGAATCGGCCGCTGGGTACGTCGGCGACGTGTTACCGGCGCCGTTGATACATGTGCAAGCCTGCCAATGAACAAATCACGAGCATTAGTGACGATGGCTCGGGCACGGCACCTGCCGACAACGATCCGCCGCCGGGAGCCGCCATGCCAAAATTCGTCTTCCACACGGTGTAATCCTCGGATGTCACCATGCCGGGCGTCGAGTCGTGTGGGATCGTCGTCGACTGGCCCAACTTGTCTCGCCACACGCTGTAGTCCGCGGCGTCCACGACGCCGTTGTCGTTGTAGTCGCCGAACACGCCGCCCGAGACAAGCGTCGAAACCTGCAACAACCCGGTGCCCGAAAGCAGCGCGCTGATGTTCGCGGCACCCGAACCAACGCCGCCCCAGGTGCCCACTGCCTGCGACACGCCGTTGAAGAACAAAGAGTCGATGACGTCCGGACCCGCAAAGTTCAAATTGAACGTCGAGCCGGTCAACAGATAAACGTCGGCCGCATCGGCCAGCGAGACGCTATTGGTGCTCAACACTCCGCCTTCAACCTTCGTGTCGCCGCTATAGGTTTTGACGCCATTCATCGCAAATGTACCGGTGCCGATTTTGGTCAGACCGCCGGTGCCAGTGATGGCGCCATCCAAGGTGGTGCTACTGTTGTCGGCGCCGGTTGTCAATGTGACGCCGGGGCCATTAATGTTTGCCGAACCGATGGCGGCAGCGCCCCCCGCGAGGGAGCCGATCGTTTCGCTCGCATCAATGCGTAAGACGGCGACGGTGAAATTGGTCGCACCATAAGTCGTCGCGCTCCCCAACACGACTGAGGAACTATTTGGAATCGCGGATCCACCACTGGCGACGACGGTGCCAAAATTAATGGTCGTCGGGCCGGCATAGGTGTTTGTGCCGCCCAGTGTGAGGGCGTTGGCGAGGCCAATCGACGCGTTCGTGTCGCCTCGCACCCAGCCGCCGAGCATCAGCCCGCCGGGGCCGCTGATCGGGCCGTTGATAATCCAATTGTTATTCAAGACGAACATCGAACTCCCCGGGCCTGCCAGCACAAAACTCCGCGTGGCGGGAGAAGGACCCTTTGGATCCGTGCCGGCGCTGGTGAGATTGGCCGTCGTGCCGAGCGCCGCACCTTGCGTCGTTCCAGCCACGGCGCCACCGGCGACCGTAACAGTTCCGTTGGGGTTGCCAAAGCCGGTATCGCTGCCGCCCGCACCATTGATGCGATAGAGTCCCTCCTGAACATTCACCGCGGTAAACGTCCAGTCGGTCAGAGCGCGAAACTCGCTGGGGCCCTTTTTAGTAAGCGTGGCTGATGTCGTCCCGGCGGTCATGCCCATTACGCCGTTGTAGAGCATGATGCTGTACTGACCGGCCCCGCCGTTGGGCGTATCAATGGTGCCGCCGTTGGACGTGAGATGAATCTGCGTTCCCGTGCTCGGATAGACGCCGCTGCCGATGCCAATGGTCGTATTGCGAATCGTCCCGCCGTCGAGCGTCAGCACGTTGCCAGCCGCAGCGCCGATGATCGTATTGACTGGAATTTCGAGCGTAGCGCCTTGATTGACGCGAACGGGATTGACGCCCATTCCCAACGGGCTTCCGACCAGCCGCAAAATCCCGTCCTCGACCGTCAAACTGGCAGGATTCACGCCGGCTCCAACAGTTACTGCCGCATCGACCGCGTCGCTGCCGGCGGAAAACACCGCGTCTTCGCCGGCGACCCACGGGGTCGTGCTCGTATCCACGTCGCCGGCCGCACTGGTGCTCCAATTGGTGGCCGTCGTATTCCAGTCGCCGTCGGTAAAGCCGCCACCATCTTGTCCCGCGCCCGGCGTGTCACTGTTGATGTCCCAATACTTCGTGACCGCCATCGCCGGCGAATACAGACAGCCCAATATCAACACGGAAAAAATCACCAAAGATAATCGCTTCATAAGGTTTCCGTTCATAGAGTTTCGTGGACCTGTCGCGACGTTTACGGCGGCATGGCTCGCCGACCGATACAGATCAAATCTTGACGTCTCGCGTCTCAAAAAGTACGGCGGGGCGCCTCCGCTTGGCGCACCCAGCCGAACCTGCCCTCACCCACCCTGGGACTCCCCGACAACCGCGATTATACTTGACGTGCGCACGCTTCACGCTCCAATTACGCGCAGGCGTTTCATCCGTATGCGCAAAATCGTGAGATCGTGATCCCGGTTTGGTAGGCTGATGTTGGCCGCTTGCGCGACAACATTCGTCGCCGCGCCGCTGCGACCGTTGACCGAACTCACACTCCAGGAGCCACCCATGCTCGCGATCCACCGCCCACTGCACCCCAACCGCTCGCGCCTCGCGCTGTCGCTGGTTGTCCTCTCGCTTGCGTGCCTGACGCTCGCCTCATGCAGCTCGGGCCCGGCACGGGTGCAGCAACCTTACATCGACGCCGACGGCGCCGGCGAACTGGCGATGGAACAGTACGACACCAATAGCGACGGCATCGTCGCCGGCGACGAGCTGGAAAAAGCCCCCGGCCTCAAAGCGGCCCTCGCCACGATGGACGGCAACGGCGACAAAGGCATATCGGCCGAGGAAGTCGCCGCTCGAATTAACCAATGGAAGGAACAGAAGACCGGCGTGACGTTTTTTAGCTACTTGGTGACGCTCGATGGCAAACCGTTGGAAGGCGCAAACGTCCTATTTGAACCGGAGTCGTTCTTAGGAGACGAAATCAAAACGGCCATCGGGGAGACGGCCATTGGGGGCAGCGGCGGAGCGTCGATACCCAAAGCGGAGCGACCGACGCCGACGTCACCTCCGGGGATGCACCTCGGCCTCTACAAAGTCAAGATTTCGAAGCTCGTCAACGGCAAAGAGATTGTTCCGCCCAAGTACAACGAACAGACGATCCTCGGCCAAGAACTCGCCGGCGATGTGCCGGAAATCCGTGGTGGCGGCGCTGCCTATGCTTTGTCGACGAAGTGATACCGAAGCGCCAATCGCGACGTGCACAAGGACCACGGTGCAGACTGCCGCGCACGGCTTCCACCGGTGGGAGTGCTCCGCCGATTTCTGCACTCGCGGTTAATACGCCCCACTCTTGTTCGGCACTTCGCCGTCAAAACGATTGGCGAGCCAACGGTGGGTCAGCGG
Organism: Planctomycetota bacterium; assembly: GCA_031403315.1. Lineage (GTDB taxonomy): Bacteria > Planctomycetota > Planctomycetia > Pirellulales > Lacipirellulaceae > DASYDU01. The sequence goes on along the minus strand of JANNTD010000187.1, from coordinate 3,052 downwards.
ATCAATGTCATAGGAGAGCGTCTGGACCGATCCATCGCACATGGCCATGTTGAGACCGCCCGCATGGGCGCTGCCGAACGCGAGGCGATTGTCGAAGCCTGGGGTGTCCTGCCGCGGCTGGTAGAACTCTTGGTCCGAGACGAGTGGGAACTCGCCGTTGGGACTCCAAGCGACGCGGTGGTTGTCCCATTCCCAGCCTGAGTATATATCCTGATTGTCACCGTAATTAAAGCCGGTGGCCGTTCCCTCGTAGTTCAGTGGCTCCATATACTTCTCACCCAGCAGGTAGGTCGAGGTCGTGCCGTCGGTGATTTGCGCCGGCCTGATGGCACTGCGATAGTGCATGATGCCGGTTTGGCAGTACTGAAAATTCGGACTGCTGGCGTCAGAGCACTCGGACGTGACGGACCAGACAAAACCTGCGTCGGCCACTGCGAAAGAACCAGGATATTTCATCCGAGCACCAGCCAGACCCTCGGCGGCGTACCATTTTGAGTCGCCGTTGTTGGCGGCATAATCGCTCTTGATCGTGCCGGTGCGAATCGAGAGCGCAGGAATTGTCGTCGCGTTGACCGGGGTGCCGCCCCAAGACGTCGAGTAAGGTCGCATTGCGCGGCGGGAAGGACAGCTAAACAGCTCGACTGGTGTTTGATGGAGGGTTTCCATGGCGGTCCGATAGGCCGGATCAGTCGCCGCCAATCCTTTCCCCAAATCGTGCAATGCAGCTTCCTCAATGTACGTGAGAATACTGTATTGCCACGATCCGGGCTGGTCGGGACCATAACCGCGATTGGGATCGCCGACAAAATTGAACGCCCAGCCACCCGTGGGAAAGTATTTGTGCGTGTCGACGTGGAGCAGACAGCCCAGCGCGATATTCTTCAGGTTGTTCTTGCACTGGTTACGCCGGGCCGCTTCGCGGGCCGCCTGGACCGCAGGCAATAATAGCGCCACCAAGATGCCGATGATCGCAATCACGACCAGCAACTCCACCAGGGTAAACCCGACGGGACGGCGAGCCGCGCGGTTTGACCGAATATCTCTTAACTTCATCGCGAACGGATCCTTACTTTAACGGTTCAATTTCGAAAAACAGGTCGCTCTGATCGCCATCGACGGTCACGTGGTAGGGCGTCGTGGCAGAAAAAGTGTACTTTTCCTCGACCAGCGAAACAGGATCCCGCGGCGCTTTCAAGACCGTAAACGTGACGGCATACTTCCCCAAATAGACGCCGTCGCCTGGCTTCCGCGTCGACAATACAAAGGAGCCATCGTCCCCAATGCTGCCTCCGGCCGCCTGGCGGACAAGGGCTGGACTATCGCGCGTCGGCTCAAATCGCACCATGCGCACTCCGCCCTTAGGAACTGAACCATCCTTATAGAGCACCTTCCCACTCACCTGGGCTGTAGCCGGCGCGCGATGACAGCCCCCGATGCCAAGCATCGAAATGGACGCGATTACCAGCAGCAATTTCCTGCATCGGCAGGCCAAAGAATTAAACATAAGTCGGCATCAGAATTGGGCGTAGTTTGCGGAAAACAAGCGGCCAGTTACGAACAGGCCCCGGTCAATCACTGATAAACGCACCCACCACGCCGCAGTCCATTGAATGGGCCGGCTTGTCCGTCGTCGCCGCTGGAAATCAGGTAGTCCCACGGGCTGCAGCACTGGCCGAAAGACCCACTGGTTTCGATGTCTTCGTTGAGGAATTGAACGCTTCCATCGCACATGCCGACAAAGGCTCCGCCGACATGAATACTTCGGATCGTGGCCTGCGCGAAGTAACCTCCGTCGCATCCCATGCATTCCGCGATGGCATTCGGATCGGCGCAAATGTCGCTGAAGACGTCGTCCGCTTTTCCAAAGGTATTCGGCGCACAGGCGTTCATGCCGTTGTCGTCGCCGCCGAAGCCGTAGCCGACTAGCAGGCTGGCCCCCGCATGCCCCATCGCCCAGACGCCGCGGGCATCCTGTTCGGTGAGCCCGGCGCGAATTTCACCGACCATGATCGTCTTGGAAGTACCGTCAGTGATCCTCGCCAATTTGATCCCGACGTTTGGGCCCATCACCCCGCGCGTGCACGGGTCTCGCCAACCTCTGCTGTCAGGACCGGTCATGCGGTGCAAAGTGTCGTGACTCGGTTCATCCGGATAGATGTCTGCGCTGCCGGCATTGGCTGCATAGTTCGTGCGCCCCCAGTTGTCGCCGTGTGCCCTGGCGGCGCCAGTTGGTGATGCTGAATAGAGCACGCGATTGCCGCCGTCGCTGGGGCACAGTAAAACCGGAATTTGAGTGCCGCGCGCGGTCCGATTGCGATTGGTGGCGTCGAACGGCGTCGTGGTGTTGATCCGGACGGGCGTCTGGGTCAGGTCAAACAAGTCGTACGTCGGCTGCTCCTCGAGGTACGGCAGCACCGCAATCACCCAATTTGGACCAAACGCCTGAAGCGTATGAACATTTTTCCGATTGACCCCATTATCAAAGTTCGCATCGAACGTCATGCCACTGGGAAAGATCTTATTCGTCGATTCGTAATTGAGCACAGCCAGCGTAACGTTTCTGATGTTGCTCTGACACTGGGCACGGCGGGCGGCCTCGCGGGCGGCTTGAATGGCCGGCAACAACAGCGCCACGAGAATGCCGATGATCGCGATCACCACCAGCAACTCGACGAGCGTAAAACCACGCGGCGGGGAAGTGGTAGGTTTTGCCCTCGCACTCCTTTGCGAGCAAATATCGTTTTGCATGACCACTACCCTTGATCGAGCGCCTGAACCTGGTGCGCTCCGCCCGCAATTGGATCACACGATTTGCTTCCTCGTACGAGCGCTGGCGAGCCCTCCGACCAGCAGGCCTACCGTCATCAAGCAGAGAGCGCCCGGCTCAGGAACCGCGCTGAGCGATCCGCTTCCGCTGCCGGAGGTCGCGCCGAAGCGCGACTTCCAGAAGTCGTAGTCGGCCTGATCGACCGTACCCAGGCTGATCCCGCCTTCATTCGGCAAGCTCGTGCCGCCGAAATTGTCGCGCCACTCGGTGTAGTCCGCCGCGTCG
>JANNTD010000186.1:0-14088 GCA_031403315.1 Planctomycetota bacterium | reverse complement strand
GACCCCGAGTACAGCCAACGCTACAAGGTGATCGAAGCGGGCGGGATGAAAATCGGCGTCACCGGCGTGTTGGGCAAACGCGAGATTTCCGCCCTCAAGAATGCGGGCGATCTCACGCTTGTCGATCCCGATGAAGCCCTGCGGCAAGTGCTGCCCGAGTTGCAAAAGGCCGGCTGCGACCAGCTCGTGCTGTTGTCTTTTGCCGATCCCGACGAGACGCAGGAGATTGCGAAGCGGTTCCCCGAGTTTGATTTTGTCGTTACCGCAGGCGGGGCCGACGAGCCTCCCAAAGATCCGACGATCATCGAGGGCACCAAGTCGCAGTTGATCGAAGTCGGCCACAAAGGAATGTACGTGATCGTCGTCGGTCTCTACAAGAACGACGGGCCGTCGTTCCGGTATCAGAAGGTGCCGCTCGACTCAAGGTTCACCGACTCGCCCGAGATGCAGAAGATCATGGTCGACTATCAGCACGACCTCGAGACGCTCGGCCTCGAAGGACTGGGTCTGAAGCCGTCGGCGCATCCGACCGCAAGGCAGTTTGCCGGCTCGGAAGCGTGTGCCGGCTGCCACACCGCGGCCACCGAAGTGTTTCTCAAGACTCCTCATCACCACGCGACCCAGACGCTCGTCGATCTCGTGCCGCCGCGGCACTTTGATCCGGAATGCCTCAGTTGCCATGCGACCGGTTGGGAGCCGCAGAAGTACTTTCCCTTTATTTCCGGCTACACGGGGCTGAAGGAGACGCCGGAAATGGTTGGCAACGGCTGCGAAAACTGCCACGGACCCGCCGCCCGCCACGTGGCCGCCGAGAACGGCGACATCGAAGTCGACGATGCGGAGCTGGAGGAGTTGCGTGCAGCGCTGCGGCTCAAGATCGTGGCGAATGAAGGGAACAAGCCCGGGCAAGTGTTCGACAAGGGCAAGGTCGTGCAAATGTGCATGCAATGCCACGACCTGGACAACAGCCCCGAGTTCGACTTTCAACTTTACTGGCCGCACGTGAAGCACGTCGGGAAAGATTGACATGCAATACCGAGAGTTGGGTCGTACCGGCTGGAAGATTTCCACCGTCAGCTTCGGCGCTTGGGCGATTGGCGGGGCGTGGGGAACGGTCGACGATCAAGAGTCCCTCGCAGCGCTTCACAAAGCGGTTGACCTCGGCGTGAACTTCATCGATACCGCAGACGTGTACGGCGACGGCCGCAGCGAGCGGCTGATGGCTCAATTGCGGCGCGAGCGGCCGGGCGAGACGATCCATGTCGCCACCAAGGCCGGACGGCGGCTCAACCCACACACCACGGAAGGCTACAATCGCGAGAATCTGGTGGCGTTCGTTGAACGGAGCCTCCAGAATCTCGCCGTCGAGCGGATCGATCTCTTGCAGCTTCACTGCCCGCCGAACGAAGTCTACTATCGACCCGAGGTGTTTCAGGTGCTCGAGGACCTGGTCGCGGCGGGCAAGCTGCAGTACTACGGCGTGAGCGTGAAGTCGCCCGAGGAGGGCCTCAAGGCGATGGACTTCCCGAATTTGCAGAGCGTGCAGATCATCTTCAATATGTTCCGCCACCGGCCGGCGGAGCTGTTCTTTGGCGAGGCGCAGCGGCGGCGAGTTGGCATCCTGGCCCGCGTGCCGCTGGCATCCGGTCTGCTCTCGGGCAAGCTCACGCGCGAGAGTACGTTTGCGGCCGACGACCATCGCCAATTCAATCGCCTGGGCGCGGCGTTCGACGTGGGCGAGACGTTTTCCGGCGTCGATTACGAAACGGGCTTGCGGGCGGTCGAGGAACTCAAGGCCGTCTGCCCGCCAGGAATGAGCTTGCCCCAGTTTGCGCTGCGATGGATTCTGATGTTCGACGCGGTGACTTGCGCGATCCCGGGCGGGAAGCGGCCGCAGCAGGTCGAGGAGAATTGCGCGGCGGCCGACCTGCCGCCGCTCTCCGACGCGACGATGGCCGCCGTCCGCCGCATCTACGACTTGTACGCCCGTCCCCTGGTCCATCATCGCTGGTAAGTTCGGCGACATAGTTGCATGCCTGTTTCTGCCTGTCGTCAAAAGATCTCTCGCCAAGGCGCCAAGGCGCAATGTTGGGAGACTCTGACCTTCGACCAAGGCTTGCCGGCCGATCATTTTGATCTGCTAGTTTTGAACTGCGGAAATCAAAAATGCTCTGGCGCTCGAGGATTATCGAATTTTGATTTTGCTCCTTTCGCTGCGATCGTTGTAACTTGTTGCTGCCGAACGATTTCGAATTTGATCGAAAACTCGAAACACGCGAAGAGGGATCAAAATTCATCCGTTTTGATCGGTCGCTCGGCTAAAAGCCTCGCTTTTTCCAGAGCGGCGCGCGAATCGAGGGCGACAAAATTCGCGGAATATTGGTTCCATTTTGATCGGTTATGTGCAACTGGTTGGTCGGAAATGACTCTCGCAAAGTCGCAGGATTTCCTGCCACGGCGCCCAGGCGCAAAGGGAGCGCCGGCTAACAGCTAATGGCTGATAGTCGCAGACTCGCCATGGCGGGCTACAAGCATTTCAAATTTTCAAAGAGCTGACTTCGGTCCGACCACGGAGGAAGGGCCTCGCACGCAATCGTGCGAGATTCAACCTATCAGAAGGGCTGGCTCAAATTCCACAAGAAACGCGATTTTGTGCGGAAGTCGTGGCTGCGTCAGGACTTGTGATTAGTGTTTGTGTGTACATTGCTCAATTCGCGCGGTCCCCACTTGGTGAAAACATCGAGGATTCTCACGCAGAGGCGCAGCGAAGGAGCAAGGCAATTGTTCGCCACGGCGAATCTTTGATCCGCAGATGTCGCCGATGGGCCTAGCCTGGCCGTTGGGCGGAACCAAAGCTTGAACCACGAATTGTACGAATGCCACGAATAGGAATGAGGAATCGAGCAACATTCGTGCAATTCGTTTGATTCGTGGTTGTTCCTAATTCTTCCTGGCTCGCGCAAATCCGGCGGTTAGCAATGCAGATGGGAGAGACTTTGATGCATCGTTCATCCGCGCGAATCTGGCGACGTTTGCAGACGAGAACTGTCGGATTGTGCCGCGTGCTCAGTTCGGAGGAAATCGGTTCCTGGAAACTTTCGTTAGCGTTGCGACAGGGCTGAGTAATCACCAATGATCTCGATTTGTGGATGAACCTGAAGGACGTACCAGCCCTCCATCCCCCATGCGAAAAGGAACACGTGCGAGAAGGGAATTTGAATCGCAGGCGGGTGATAGGTGTGGCCCGAGTAATGAGCAACTTTATCCTGAATGCCCCGTCCGGGCGCTGTGATGACTAGCCAACGCTGTTCAGAATCTCGCCAGTCGTACTTCATTGCAGTGGCTGCCTTATCGGTCACGGCGCGAATAATTGCCGGACTTGGATCCCGCATCATTCCGGTGCGAAGGTGCGCTGCCCACCACAATGTTGGCTCGTCGACCACGTCGGCTGTCCAAATGTGATTCACATGGGCGGCAAGCTGCGGATACAATTGCGAAGAAAACGAGTCGATACGATCGACGCACGGCGATTCCTTGAGTAAATTCACAATCTCGGCAATCATGACTGTCTCGTCGACTCGATCTAAGACTTCGTAGTCAGGATGGAGAAAGTGAATCGCTCCGTAGACGCTTTTGAGACATGAATCCTTTGATTCTAAAAGCGCGCGATTGAGCCTCTTGGCGAATAATTGCCAACGCTCTCGAAAGCGAGCCTCCCTCGACCCTCCCCCAGTCGTACTATCCGAGACATCGGTGTATAAACTGGTCATCTCGCACCCGACACGGAGCATGCGGCCTCTGATTTCGAGCGCGAAGAAAAAGTCGGGTTTTTCGGAGGCCTCTGGTTTGACTTCTGAACAACCGAGGGAAGTGAGCATCTCTGTGATCAGGTTGGACTCGAGCGCTTTGCCGCATGGCCAGTCAAAAAGCGTTGCGCGGGCAAGTTCAGCAGCATGCACTTGTTCGCGTTTGAAACTTTTCATCTCGCGCATGGTGTACGAATTGGGACAATGTAATGTGACGATGCCAATGAACGTCATTCGTCTGAATGCGGCAGTTCGTTGACATCAGACATGCAAGAGTTCCACGTCCGGATGCTGATTTAGTCTGACACTCACCTCCCCTGAGTAAACAAACTTGCCGAATAGCTTTTCAGGCGCAGGTTTTCGTATGTGAAGATCGTTTTCGAAGTCATAGTAGCGCTTAAGTGTGCCGCATGGACAGAGAGCGTAGTGCAGAACGTGACGAGTGCTGGCATTCATTCCTCCGAAGAACGTGCGTTTCGGCGCGTACGTAACTAAGAACTCTGCTTCTTCAATTATTTCGTCACAGTGGGGGTCATCAAAGAGGGAACCTGCCAACATATAGTCGTCGCCATGAAGAATTGGAATCCTTACTAGCCGGTTGAGGATCGGCGACTCAACCAACAAGTAGCCGTACGGATTGAAGTTAGCCGCCTTTGGCCGTCCATCGGGTCCAATCGTAATAGTTCCACGATTGAACTCTTGGATTCGGAAGACTTGCCGCAGAATTTCGGACCACTTGCAATTCCGACCAATCTCCAGAACGACAGAGTCAATGTCGATGCCCTGCGCCCTGAGCTGCGATCGCACCTCTTCCTGGTATCGCGCTATTATCGCTTCTCCTCGTTCACGATCACCGGCGATGAGCGCTTCTCGAACTTCGGCCACTACTTCGTCGGGAAAACCTGGCAAGGCTTTACGAAATTGCATCGTGAGATCCTCGTGTTCTATTTATTACCGCAAGTGCAGTTGATGAGAGATGCGAACGAGAAAGGGGACATCGCCAGGCAACGGCACACGGAGTGTGCCTGCTACACTAGGCCGGATACCCAAGCATACCCCCCGTTGGGAATAGCCGGCGGAGCGTCGGGTGGTCTGGCGCCAGAGATTTGGCCGCGCGGTGGAGCGGTTAGTCGGAGGAATGCGGTCGCGCGGGGTTGCCTGTTGCGGAAACGCGACAGCGACGCCCACATCGAATGAGGTGACAGGAGGCGTTGTCTAAAATTCTTCGCCAACACCGCCGCGTGACAAACGGTGACCGGTCCATGCTTGGTGCCCGTGCCTCGGAATCGCGAGGTTCGTTAAGCCGTCTGCTTCGGCCGGCCGCGTTGGCGCTGCTCGCCCTGGGAGCTGTAGTGCTCGGCAGGTTCCGCCGCGGCCGACAATGAACGTGATCCCGGCCCAAGTCGTGGTACAGTTTAGTGTAGTCATCACGCTCCGCGTGATGGATCTCCTCTCGCGGAGCGAGAGGACTACACTGTTCTGGGCAAACTGTACCATTATCCTGGCTCACGTCGGGTGGCTGCGTTGTTTGCCGGCTGCTATACTTGATCGTGGAAGGCTGAGAGCACAGCTAACTCCATGATCGGCTCGCCGCAGCGAGCCGCCTACGGACGGAGAATCGGCAATGACCAAGCTAACGTTGCCCGGGGACATTGGCCGGCAACTGACTGCCGTGCATCAATGTGTCGAGCTGTGCGACGAGGGCGGCCAGACGATCGGATTCTTCACGCCGGCTTCCTCTCAAGCACTTCTCGATCCCCAGATCAGCGAAGACGAACTCGACCGTCGGGAACGAGAAGAGCGAACTTATACATCCGATGAAGTTCGCGCCCGACTCCGAGGTCACTGATGTACAAGGTCCACTGGACGGAGTCGTCGCTCGACGAGCTGGCGACGCTCTGGCTGGACGGCGACTCTGCGCTCCGCCAAATCATCACGGCCGCACAATCGCAGATTGACCACCTGCTGGAGCGATCCCCAACGGAAGTGGGCGAATCTCAGCCCGGAAACCGCCGGGTTGCGTTTGTGCCTCCATAGGGCGTAGTGTTTTCAGTCCAAGAAGCGGAACTCTTGGTGAAAGTGCTGCGCGTCTGGGCCATCTCTAGCCGGGCGAAGTAGTCGATTTGGAGGGGAAACTCCGGATGGCAAGAAGGACAGGTCCAGGCTTGGTGTCCGTGCCTCGGAATCGTGCGGTTCGTTAAGCCGGCTGCTTCGGCCGGCCTCGTTGGCGTTAGGTGAGCTTCAGTCCGAGTCGCTTGGCGATCCGGCCGGTTCCGTTTTATTCTAGAAGCTGTTTCAAAACCGAGGCTAGCGCCCCGCGGCTGATACAATCAGCCGGCACGCGCTAGCGTCCGGTTCATTCGGCGGTATTGAAACGGCTTCTAATGAAACGACGCGGGGTGGTCCGATTGACCACCCCGCGCCGAATTCAATTCGTCCGGAATTGGCCCGTGCTCAGAACACGAGCCACTCGTTTACTTGCGGATGCCAATCGAAAAACCGCCTGAGAAGGCCTTGATCTTGATCGACTTCGGGCAACTGTTGCAATTGTCGCCGTGACCGCCGTTGTGGCCGCCCTTCGAGCTGTTGCCGTAGCCGCCGCCATTGTCGTGACCGCCGCCCGTCTCAACCTCGATGCCGGCATACGAATTGTTGTGGCCGGCCGCGACGTACTTGCCCTTGGCGTTGTAGCCGTTCGTGGAACCGGCCGTAGCGCCGTGACTCGAAACCGCGGCAAACGACTTGCCGTAGGCCGAGGCACCGTTGTAGCCCAAGCCACGGACGGTGAGGCCTTCGCTATCGCTCATCACGCGGAGGTCCGAGAGGCCCATCGCCGCGAGCGTCGTGTCGCTCGGCAGGCCGCTGGCCGCCAGCGCCTGCGAAGCGCCCAGCTGTGCTCCAACAATTAGTGCCACCACGAGCAAACCTAGTTGACATACTTTCATCGCCGTTCACCTCCAAAGATGCAAAAATCAATAGTTGCCGCGAACGACCGCGACAAACCGAGAGACAAGTACCGCCCTAGTGCGAGTCGCACGGACGAATTGCGTTGGCACTCTCGTTTTCTCCGGACGCCTGCGACGAAACAGCCGCAACCGTCAGGCGAGACGTGCCCCTAGTGGCCATTCAAATTGGAGGCTTCGAGAGAGTCAACCAGATTCGCCTGAAGCGGCGGCAAGAAGTTCGCCCCCGCGGCGTTACAAACGGACGCGGAGAGCGGCGGAGGTGCCAAAGCTGGCGGCTGCGCGTATTGACAGCAGGGGCGTTTCTGTATGCTGCCGAATCGCAGATTACGGTCGCTCGACTTCCACGTCGACTTCGCCGGTGTCTTTGTTGCGCTCAACTTCGACTTCGACGCCCGGCGTTTCCACGTCGATCACTTTTTCTTTCCGTTCGCAGCCGGCGAGTGCGCACACACCCAAACCCGCGCACCATGAGACGAGAAGATACAACGCCACCAACCAACCGGGTCGTCGTTTGTTCAACATAGGTTGCTCCTTGAAGATGAAGGCACCGCGAAGGTGCCGCGTGTTTCAGACGTCGTGTGTTTCACACTTCGAGAGGAGCAAATGACATGCCGAACGCAAATTGCCCTGGACCTGCGCGGCGACACGATGTCGCGGCGGCCAAGAGTGACCGCAGAGCCGTCACCCCGCTTCGATCTCGGCCATCGCTTCGTCGGCGATGTTGAAGTTCGACGCCACTTTCTGCACGTCATCGTGGTCGTCGAGCGCGTTCATTAATTTGAGCACGCTGCGGCCCGTTTCGGCGTCGAGTTCGACGGTGTCTTTGGGAATCCGCGCTAATTCGCTGAGCTCGGGCTTGAGGCCGGCCTTTTCGATGGCGTCGCAGACGGCGGTGTAGACATCGGGATTGCAAGTGATTTCGAAGGTCTCGCCGACGTGGCAGACGTCGTCGGCGCCTGCTTCGAGCGCCAGCTCCATCAGCGATTCTTCGTCGGAAATGCTGGCGGGGATGACGACGAGGCCTTTGCGGTCGAACATCCAGGCGACGCTCCCCGCGCCGGCGAGCTTGCCGCCGGCGATCTCGAAGATCTTGCGGATCTCGGGGGCGGTGCGGTTGCGATTGTCGGTGAGGATGTCGCAGAGCACGGCGACGCCGCCCGGGCCGTAGCCTTCGTAGAGCGTTTCCTCGAAGTTGCTGCCTTCGAGCTCGCCGGCGCCCTTTTTGATGGCGCGGTCGATGGTGTCCTTAGGCATGTTGCCGGCCTTGGCGTCGATGACCGCGTAGCGCAGGCGCAAATTCTGGGCCGGATCGCCGCCGCCGGCTTTGGACGCGATGATGATCGCCTTGGCGAGCTTGCTCCAAAGCTTGCCGCGCTTGCTGTCGATGAGCGATTTCTTGTGGGCGATGTTTGCCCAGTGGGAATGTCCGGCCATGGCGGAAGGGAATTGGGGTCAGGGGTCAGGGGTCAGGATCGGGATCGGGATCGGGATGGAGAGTACTCTGTACCGAGTACTATGTACGAGTGCGACGAAGCAAGTTGCTGCTACTTTGGTTTTCGTTTGGTGAGCTTGGTGGTCGTCGCCTTTTTCTTGGTCGGCGTCTTGGTGCCGGCCTTGGTCGGGCGCTTCGTGGGCTGAGGGGCCGGATGTTTCTTCGTGGGCGGCGGGACTGCTTTCTTCGCCGCGGGCGCAGGGGCCGAGGCTGTCTTTCCGCCCGCCTTTTTCTTGTCGTCCTTCGCGGTCGCTTTGCCCTTGGTCTCGACCGGCTGAGGCTTCGGCGGCGGCGCCGGCGGCTCGGGCACTTTCCGCTTCGGCAGCCGGTCCTTGCACTTCGGGTCAATTTCCAAGAGCAACTTGCGGGCGTTCGGACCGTAGGGATTGCGACCAATCTCGACGCCCAGTTGGTGCAGCAGCGAGCCGACTTCGACACCCTTGTTCTTGCTGACCACCCGCTCGAGCCCAGGCACTCCGCCGGTTTTCAACTCGTTGTCCGAGATGACGCCGACCACGTGCATCGCGATCAACAGGCCGCGGTTCACGGGAATCGAGTGCCCGCCCAGCGCCATTTGCGTCACGTAGGCGACGACAAACGGCGTGCTGCCGTTGAGCTTTTGCAGTTGCTTGGCCGACTGTCCAATGTTCTGCTTCTTGAGCGTTTCCAAGTCGAACTGGTAGATGCCCTCGAACACGCTGTGGAGTGTCTGCTTAAGCCGTTCGGCCGCTTGCGACGAGTCGACCAGGGGCTTGGTCACCTCGGCAAGCTCGCGGAGCGTGCTCACGCGGACTTCATTCCAATCGAAATAGTCGTGTTTGAGCGACTGCAAAACCTGCTCGGCCAAATCGTTCGGCGAATTCTCGACGAGGCAAGCGAACACTAGGTGCTCGAACAGCGGGCGGTCTTTCACCGCCGGCACCGGCTTGTAGTGCTTCCTGACAACCTTGAGCAGGCGGTTGATCAAACTAGCGCGATTGGGTGTAGCCATGGATATTTTGGTGTTTTCGGAGCTGAGTGTTACCGAAGCAAGGGGAGAGCGGGGAGCCGCAGATGCAATGCAGAGTTGTTAGTCGTTGGTCGTTAGTTGTCCGCCTCGTCGGGGACAAGCTCGTCGTCGGCAATTACGGAGTCAGTCGAGTCGGTCGCATCCTCGGGCAGCACGTCGTTCAATAATTGGGCGATGGCAAGCGATTTTTTCACGCCCATGTCGAGCTCGAACCGGAGACGGGGCGTGTAACGGGTGTCGATCCGTTTGCCGATCTTGGTTTGCAGGAACCCGGCCGAGCTTTCCAACCCATGCAAGCATAGCTTTTGTTTCGCATCGTCGCCCATCACGGAAACGTGCACTTTGGCTTGGCGCATGTCGGGCGAGACCTCGACGAAGGTGACTGTCACGTCGGCGACGCGCGGGTCGCGGAGCTCGGTGAGGATCGCCATGCTGACGACTTCGCGAATGGCCTGGGCTGCTTTTTGGACGCGGCGGGATGTCATGTCGGGGAAGGGTTCAGGGGTCAGGGTTCGGGGTTCAGCGCAGACGGAACCCGGAATCCGCTTAGCTGTCAAACTTGCGTTGAATTTCTTCGACCTTGTAAATCTCAAATAGGTCGCCTTCCTTGACGTCGTTGTAGCCGGCCAGTTTGATACCGCACTCGTAGCCTTCGCGGACCTCTTTGGCATCATCTTTCTCACGCCGCAGCGTATCGAGCGCGTAGTCGCCGATGATCGTGCTATCGCGGATCACGCGGGCCCGGCTGTTGCGCTCGACCACGCCGCTGAGCACGCGGCAGCCGGCGATCGTGCCGACGCGGCTGATTTTGAAGACCTGCTGGACCAGCGCCCGGCCGAGCTCCTTCTCCCGTTCTTCGGGCTTGAGCATGCCTTCCAAGGCGGCCTTGAGGTCGTCGGTGATTTTGTAAATCACGTCGTAACGGCGGACCTGCACGCCCCGCTTGTCGGCCATCGCGCGGGCCTTTTCGTCCGGCACCACGTTGAAGCCGATGATGATCGCGTCGGAGGCATCCGCCAGCGTCACGTCGGCCTCGGTCACGCCGCCAACGCTCTTTTGCAGCAGTTTGATTTTCACTTCCGGATGTTCGAGCTTCGAGAATTCCTTTTCGATCGCCTCGATCGAGCCGCGGACATCGGCCCGCAGGATCAAATTCAAAGTTTGAATTTCGGCCGCCCCCGCCAAGCGGTCGAACAAGGTTTCGAGCGTGACGTGGCGGTAGCCGCTGCCGCCGAGCGTCGCGGTCCGTTCGTCCACGGCGCGAGATTCTGCGATCTCCCGCGCTCGAGCGATGTCGTCGAGCACGTAGAATCGCTGACCCGCGCCGGGGGCTTCGTCGAAGCCCGTGATGTTTACGGGAATGCTCGGACCGGCTTCGGTCACACGCTGGCTCGTGTGAATCGTGTCGTACATTGCTTTGACGCGGCCGTACGACTGACCGCAGACGATCACGTCGCCGGGCCGGAGCGTGCCATTTTGCACGAGCAACTTGGCGACCACGCCGCGGTCGGATTCCTGCTGGGCTTCGAGGCAGGTGCCAACTGCGGGCCGGTTGGGGTTCGCCTTGTATTCGTGCAGCTCGGCCACGGTCAGAATAGTGTCGAGCAATTCGCTGATGCCGGTGCCTTTGGTGGCGCTGGTTTTGACGACTTCGACGTCGCCGCCCCATTCGCTGGGCTGCAGCTCGTTGGTGCTGAGGCCCGTGTACACCCGCTCGAGGTTCACGCCGGGCAGGTCGATCTTGTTGAGCGCGACGATGATCGGCACCTCGGCAGCGCGGGCGTGGCTGATGGCTTCTTCCGTTTGTGGCATCACGCCGTCGTCGGCTGCCACCACCAACACGGCGATGTCGGTCACGTTGGCGCCGCGGGCCCGCATCTCGGTAAACGCTTCGTGGCCCGGCGTATCGACGAACGAGAGCCGCTTGCCGTCCTTCTCGATCGAATAGGCCCGAATGTGCTGCGTGATGCCGCCGCTTTCGCCGCTCACCACATCGAGGCCGATGATCCGGTCCAATAGCGACGTCTTGCCGTGGTCGACGTGGCCGAGGAACGTCACCACCGGTGGACGCGGCACGAGGCTCTCCGGATCGTCGGACTGATGCTCGAATTGCTCGATCAGCTTGTCTTCCAGGCTTTCGGTCTTGATGAATTCAACGTCGAGGCCGAGCTCTGCGACCACCAGCTCGGTGAGTTCCGGATCGATCACGTCGGTGATCTTGGCCATCACGTTGTATTTGAGCAGGACCCGTTGAATTTGCGCTGCCTGGATGCCGGCTGCTTCCGAGAGTTCGCGGACGGAGCAGGGGAGCTGGACTGTGACGTTTTCTTTGCGCGGCGCGGCGGTGTTGGCACCGGCCCGTTTCTGGCGTCGATTGAAGCTGCGGGCTGGCGCTGACACTTCTTCGCCGTCGGCAGTGCGCACGGTGCGCCGGCGCGACAATTGCCGCTGTTCGCGCCCGCCGAGCATCGGCTTGCCTGCGGCGGCTTCTTCCTCTACCGCGCCGGCGACGGCCGTTTTGCCTCGGCCCCTCCGACCGCGAGCGGTCGCGGGTTCCTCGGCCACTGTCCGCACGCCCTTGGCGGCAGCGGTGCCGGGAGGGCCGGCTTTGCGATCCCGTTCGACTTCGAGCGTTCGCTCGTGGCGGCGCAAGTGGGCGGCGAGCGGCTTGCTGCCGAGTTTGCCGCTCAGCACGTCGGCCGGCAGTTTCATATCCGGCTTTTGCGCCTTGGGCTCGCTGTCGACAGGTCCGCCGACCGGCTTGGCGTGCGTCGGCATCGGAGCGAGTTTCACGGCCGGGCGAGAGCGCTCCGTGCCCGCAGCACCGTCGCTTCGCTTACGGGCAGCCGGCCTGTTGTCGGTGCCGACCATCGGCACTTTGCCTTTGGCACCGGGGCCGACGTATTCGTCTCGGCGGAGTGCTGCGGCCAGCGGACCGGGGGCACGCGGCGCAGTCGATTTCGGTTCGGCCGACGCCGCAAGCGGCTGCTCCTCGGCTTCCGATGGCGTGGCGCTTTCGGGTGCCGCCGTCGTGGAACGCACCGGCGCGGGCTTGGGCGTCACGATCACCGGCATCTTGCCGGTCCGCCCGGGTTCGCTGGGCCGCTGCGGTGTCGGCGCGGTGCCGGCCTTTGGTTTGCCGCTGCTGCCCTTGACGACCTGTCGAATGCGTTCGGCTTCGTCGTCGGTCAGACTCGCCAGCGCAGACCCTTTGCCTGGCAGGCCGGCGCCCGTGCAGATGTCGACCAACTCTTTGCTGTCAAGTTTCAGCTCTTTTGCGAGTGCGTAAATGCGAACCGCCAAGATTAACTCTCCATTTCCAGTTCTCGCTGCCCGGCCGTCGGCTCGTGGCCACGAGTGACAAACCTGATTAAACAACCATGGTCAACGTCTCCTCAAGCAGTCACTGTGTCTGCCAATGTTACGTGTCTGCCAATGATACTGTGGTTGCCAACAATTCATTCTGTGTCGCTGCTACCCTGAGCTTCCGGCTCAGCCTCGCTCGGTTCGTGGCTCGCGACTTCGCCATTGGACGCTTCTTCGACGGCCGTTTCGCCGACAGCTTCGACAGCAACTTCGACCGCGGGACCAGCGGCCGCAGCTTCTTCTGCGGCCAGGCGATCGGCTTCGGCGGTTGCTTCGGCGATCCGATCTTGCTCGCGCTTCGTGCGGCGGGCCTCGGCGGCTTGGGCTTCGGCCTGTTCGGCGCGGGCCTCGGCTTGCTCGATGATCAGCGTGCATTGTTCTTCGGTGAGACCGCCCATTTCCATGAGTGAATCCGGCTCGATGATCGAGAGGTCGTCGTAGCTCAAAAAGCCCTCTTCCACGAGCTTCTCCGCCACTTCGACCTCGACGCCTTCGAGCGAACTGAAGCCGCCCACCGCGCGATCGATCGACTCCGCAAGCTCCTCTTGCGTCATGATCTCGATGTCCCAGCCCGAGAGCTTGCTCGCCAGCCGGACGTTCTGACCGCGTCGGCCGATCGCCAGCGACAACTGATCCTCGCGCACGAGCACGATCGCCCGGCCGAGCATTTTGCAGAGGATCACCTGTTCGACTTCGGCCGGCTGCAGGGCATTCGGGATCAATACTTCGAGGTTGTCGTCCCAGCGGACGATGTCGATCCGCTCGCCGGCGAGCTCGTCGACGATGTTCTTGATGCGGTTGCCGCGGACGCCGACGCAGGCACCGACGCAATCGACGCGGGCATCGCTGCTGGCGACCGCCACCTTGGAGCGGTAGCCGGGCTCGCGAGCCATCGCGCGAATCTCGATTACGCCGTCGGCGATCTCGGGGATTTCCTGCTCGAAGAGCCGCTGCACCAGTTGCGGCCGGGCGCGGCTGAGGATCACTTTCACGCGGCTGCCCGATTTGCGGACTTCGAACACGGTGGTCCGGACACGCTCGTTGACGTGGTGCGTCTCGCCGGGAATCTGTTCGCCGCGGGGCAGGATCGCTTCGACGTTGGCGAGCGTCACGGTGGCCGCGCCGCCTTCGTAACGTTGGATGATGCCGCTGACCATCTGGCCCTGGAGCTCGGTGTATTCGTCGAACAGCGCGTCGCGCTCCGCTTCGCGAATTTTTTGAATCATCACCTGCTTGGCAGTTTGAGCGCCGATCCGGCCGACGGTCTCTTCCGAATCGAGCGGTTGGCCTTCCAGCGTGGCACTAATGGAACCGTCTTCGCGGTTGATTTTGACTTCGATGTTGGCTTCTTCGCCGTATTGCTTCTTGGCGGCCGAGACGAGGGCGGCTTCGATTCCTTCGAATACGACTTCTTTGTTGATATTCTTGTCGCGGTGAATCGCATCGACG
>JANNTD010000185.1:0-17911 GCA_031403315.1 Planctomycetota bacterium | reverse complement strand
CGGACTCGGTCTTCGCGGGCGTGGAGTCGGCGGGTTTGGCCGCGTCGGGCGGCTTGTCGGCCTTGGCTGCCGTCTTGTACGAATCGCTGCGGTAGTCGGTCTGGTAGAAGCCCGAGCCTTTGAAGACGATCGCCGCGCCGGTGCCGAACAGGCGGCGGAGCTTCAGTTTGCGGCACTCCGGGCACTTCTTCTCAAGCGGCGCGGAAAACGATTGGAACAACTCGAACTTGTGTCCGCAGGCATCGCACTCGTAGTCGTAAGTCGGCATGGAAGGAGGATACAGGATTCAGGAGAAGGGATACAGGGCGACGAGCAGATGGTCTAACGTTCCAACGGCCCCGACGACACAATCACCTGCGCCGGCCGCACCACGCGATCGTGCAGCTTGTAGCCCTGCTGCGTGACCATCGTTACCGTGTCGGCCGGGGAGTCGTTCGACGGTTGGTGCAAAATTGCCTGGTGATAGTTCGGATCGAACGGCTGGCCGAGTGCCTCGATCGGCTCGGCCCCATGATTCGTGAGCGTGGTGAGCAACTGTTGCCGCACGAGCCGGAAACCCTCAAGCAGATTCTCCACCTCGCCCGCTTTCTCGGCCGCCTCGATCGCCCGATTGATGTTGTCGAGCACCGGCAACAGATCGCGCAAAACTGGCAGGGCCGCATAACGCCGCTCGTCGGCAATTTCGCGCGACGTGCGGTTTCGCAAGTTTTGCATCTCGGCCTGCAACCGCAGCAAGCGGTCGTTCGCTGCAGCGAGTTCCGCTGCCATGTCTTGCGCACCGACGGCGCTGATCGCGTCCGCGAGCGCTTGTTCGTCGGGGGCGGTCGCCTGGTCGTCGGGTATATCTTGATGTTTCGCCATGAGAATCGATCCTGTTATTTGGTCGTTTCTTCCTCGGCCGTGAAGTATTCTTTCAGCTTGTCGAAGAAGCCTTTGCGTTCGGGTGCGACGTGCTTGTGCTCAATCTCGGCCAGCTCGCGCAACAGCGTGTCCTCTTCCTTGCTGAGTTTCTTGGGCACCTCGATGACGACTTGCACCAATAGGTCGCCCAGCCCGCGCCGCCGCGGGTCGGGCATGCCCTTGCCGCCCAGGCGGAAGACCGCACCCGACTGCGTGCCGGCCGGCACTTCCAGCTCACCGCGCCCGGCGAGCGTCGGCACTTCGAGCGTCGTGCCGAGCGCCGCCTGCGAATAGGTGATCGGCACGCGGCACACCAGGTGCTGCCCGTCGCGCTCGAACAGCGGATGCGGCAACACCGAGATGAAACAGTAGCAGTCGCCCGGCGGGCCGCCGTTGGGGCTCGGCTCGCCCTGACCCGTGATGCGGACCCGCATCTCGTCGTCGACGCCGGCCGGAATCTCCACCTCGGTGACGACCTTCTTGAGCTTCTGGCCGCTGCCGCGGCAGGAAGTGCAGGGGTTCTTGACCGTCGACCCTTCGCCGTGGCACTTCGGACAGGTCGTCTGCATGCGGACGATGCCGGCCGCCTGAATCACGCGGCCCTGCCCTCGACAGTAGGAACAGATCTCGCGCCGGCTTCCCTTCGCCGCACCAGAGCCCTGGCAGCCGTCGCACTTCTCGTGGCGCTGGAACTCGATGGTTTTTGTGACGCCCTGGGCCGCTTCGTGGAGCGTCAGCGTGACGTCGCTGCGAACGTCGCGGCCCTTCCGCGGCCGGTTTCGCCCGCCGCCGAACAGATCGCCGAAGATATCGCCGAACGCGGAGAAGATGTCCTCGACGTCGTGGAAGTGGTGCCCGCGCGATCCGCCGTTCACGCCGGCGTGGCCAAAACGGTCGTAGCGCGACCTCTTGTCCGCGTCGTTGAGAACCTCAAACGCCTCAGCCGCTTCCTTGAACCGTTCGATCGCTTCGTCATCGCCCGGATTCTTGTCCGGATGATATTTGATCGCCAGCCGCCGATAGGCTGTAGCAATCTCGCCGTCGCTCGCGGTTCGCGCGATGCCCAGCACTTCGTAATAATCGCGCTCGGTGGCCATGCTGCTCATGAGTATCTAAGAAAGCCGTCTCGGGCTGAAAGACCGGTTTCGCTCGACACTGAATTGTTGCTCACTTTATGCAAGCGGGCCACTTGGCACGAGGCAAAGTGGCCCGCTGTTTACGGCACTTGATTCATGGAACCAGAAGACGGTCGGTTGGACGGTCCGTCCGCTTAGCGGATACTGCCGACGACGGCCTTCTTGTCCTCGTTCTTGGAATCGTAATTGGTGACCAGCGCTTCGGTGGTGAGCATCAGTCCGGCGATGCTGGCCGCGTTCGTGAGCGCGGTCTTCACGACCTTGGTGGGGTCGAGGATGCCGGCCTTGACCATGTCGACGAACTCGCCGGCATTCGCGTCGTAGCCGATGTTCGTCGCCTTTTGGCTGACTTCGTCGGCGATGACGCTGCCCGAGAGACCGCAGTTGTTGACGATCTGCTTGAGCGGAGCGTCGAGCACACTTAGGACAATGTTGACGCCGATCTTCTCGTCGCCCTTGGCACTAGATCGGGCCGTCTCGACGGCTTCCCTGCAACGCAACAGGGCCACACCGCCACCGGGCAAAATGCCCTCTTCGACCGCCGCTCGGGTCGCGTGCAACGCGTCTTCGACGCGGGCCTTCTTCTGCTTCATGTCGGCTTCGCTCGACGCGCCAACCGAAATGATCGCCACGCCGCCGGTCAGCTTCGCCAGCCGCTCTTGCAGCTTCTCGCGGTCGTAGTCGCTGGTCGAGGCCTCGATCGCCTTGCGAATCTGCTCGATCCGCTTCTGGACTTCCTTCGTGTCGCCGGCGCCCTGGACGATCGTGGTGTTGTCCTTGGTGACGGTGAGCTTCTTGGCCCGACCAAGTTCTTCGAGCTTGATGTTTTCGAGCTTCTTGCCGAGGTCCTCGCTGATGACCGTGCCGCCGGTGAGGGTGGCAATGTCGCCGAGCATCGCCTTGCGACGATCGCCGAAACCAGGGGCCTTCACCGCACAGACGTTGAGCACGCCGCGGAGCTTGTTCACGACCAAGGCCGCGAGGGCCTCGCCTTCGATGTCCTCGGCGATGATCACCAACGGCCGGGCCTTCTGGATCGTTTGCTCCAAAATCGGCAACAGATCGCGCAAGTTGCTGATCTTCTTTTCGTGGATCAGGATGTACGCATCTTCGAGCGAGCACTCCATCGTCGCCGGCTGGTTGATGAAGTACGGCGACAGATAGCCCTTGTCGAACTGCATGCCTTCGACCAGCTCGAGCGTCGTCTCGGTCGTCTTGCCTTCCTCGACCGTGATTACGCCGTCCTTGCCGACCTTTTCCATCGCGTTGGCCAACAGATCGCCAATTACGCGGTCGTTGTTCGCACTGATCGAGCCGACGTGAGCGATTTCTTCCTTGCTCGAGACCATCTTCGACATTTTGTCGAGATGCTCGACCGCGGCGGCGACGGCTTTCTCGATGCCGCGGCGGACCGCGGTCGGATTGCTGCCGGCCACCACGTTGCGGGTGCCTTCGCGCAAGATCGCCCGGGCGAGCACGGTGGCGGTCGTCGTGCCGTCGCCGGCCAGTGTCGAGGTCTTGTCGGCCACCTCGTGCACGAGCTTCGCGCCCATGTTCTCGAACGGGTCTTCGAGCTCGATTTCCTTGCTCACGGTGACACCGTCCTTGGTGACGGTCGGTCCGCCGAAGGACTTGTTGATGATCACGTTGCGGCCGGTTGGGCCGAGCGTGATCGCCACGGCGTCGGCCAGTTTGTCCACGCCCGCGAGCATCTTGGCCCGCGCGGCGTCGTCGAATAAGAGTTGTTTTGCCACGGTAATGCTTCCTGTATTCTAAATGTGTGCGGGGTATTAGCTGACGACGGTGTTAGCTGACGACTTTGGCGAGGATGTCGTTCTCGCGGAGGATCTTCAGCTCTTCGCCATCAACTTCGATTTCCGACCCGCCGTACTTGCCGTAGATCACTTCGTCGCCGACCTTGACCGAGAGCTCGCCGCGGTTGCCGCTATCGAGCAGCTTGCCCGGGCCAGCCGCGATCACTTTGCCGCGCTGCGGCTTTTCTTTGGCCGCGTCCGGCAGGTAGATGCCGCCGGCGGTGACTTCCTCGGCTTCGAGCGGACGAACCACGACGCGATCGTCGAGCGGTCGCAAATTGAGTTTGGCCATGTGTGGGTTCCTTGTTTGGTATCTGTTGTGTTGGAAATTGATTTTGGTGATTGAGCTCTGTCGCTTCGGCGATGAAGTTGAGGGTCTAGTGTTGAGGGTTGAGTGCAACGAAATCTGGCTCTCAACCCTCGATTCTCAACTCTCGACACTTACATCATTCCGGGCATGCCCATGCCACCCATGCCGCCGCCCATTCCGCCCATGCCACCCATTCCGTGGTCATGACCGCCGCCGCCGCCCGCCGGCTCGTCGTCCTTCGGAATTTCGGTGACGAGTGAATCGGTGGTCAGCAACAGGGCCGCGACGCTCGCGCCGTTCAAGAGCGCGGTCTTCACGACCTTGGCCGGGTCGATGACGCCGGCCGCCATCAGGTCGCAATATTCGTCCTTGTCGGCGTTGTAACCGTCGTTCTTGCCCTTCATCTGGCGAACGCGGTTGACGACCACTTCACCGTCGACGCCGGCGTTTTCGGCGATGTAGCGGAGCGGATGCGGGAGCACGTTGGCCACGATTTCGGCCCCGAGCTGCTCGTCCCCCTTGAGCTCGAGCTTCTTGATCACCTTCTCGGCCCGCAGGAGTGCCACGCCGCCGCCGGCGACGACGCCTTCGGCCAGGGCCGCATGCGTGGCCGCCCGGGCGTCATCAAACAGCGCCTTGCGTTCCTTGAGCTCTGCCTCAGTCGCAGCGCCGACCTTGATCTGCGCGACGCCGCCGGCCAGCTTCGCCAGCCGCTCTTGCAGCTTCTCACGGTCGTATTCGCTGTCGGTGTTTTCGATCTCGCGGCGAATCTGGTCGGCCCGGCCGGTGATTTCGTCCTTTTTGCCGCCGCCGCCGACGATTGTCGTGTTGTCGTTGGTGACGATCATGCGTTTGGCCTTGCCCAAGTCGGAAAGCTGCACGCCGTCGAGCTTGATGCCGAGGTCCTTGAAGATGGCGGTCGCACCGGTGAGGGTTGCCAGGTCGCCGAGCATCGCCTTGCGACGATCGCCGTAACCGGGCGCCTTCACGGCACAGACTTGCAACACGCCGCGGAGCTTGTTGACCACCAGCGTGGCCAAGGCTTCGCCGTCGACGTCTTCCGCAATGACCAACAACGGCTTGCCCGCCTTCGACACCGCTTCCAACAGCGGCACAAGGAGCTTGGCGCTCGAGATTTTTTCCTCATAGACGAGCACCAGGGCGTTGTCGAATTCGACTTCTTGATCGTCGGGATTCGTGACGAAGTGCGGCGAGAGGAAGCCGCGATCGAACTGCATGCCCTCGACGACCTCGACGGTCGTCTCGTTGCCGCGGCCTTCGTCGACCGTGATCACGCCGTCCTTGCCGACTTTCGTGAAAGCGTCGGCCAGAATCGCGCCGATCGTGGGGTCGTTGTTGCCGGCGATCGAAGCGATTTGCTGGAGCCGCTTCTTGTCGCTGACCTCGACCTTCTCGGCCTGCTTGGTAATCGCTTCGTTCACCGCTTCGACGGCCTTCTGGATGCCGCGGCCGAGCGCCATCGGATCGGCGCCGGCGGCGATCATCTTGAGGCCTTCGCGAAAGATGCCATCGGCAAGCACGGTGGCGGTCGTGGTGCCATCGCCGGCGACTTCGTTCGTTTTGCTGGCCGCTTCCTTCACGAGCTGGGCGCCGAGGTTTTCGTAGGGATCATCGAGTTCGATGTCCTCGGCGACGGTCACGCCGTCCTTGGTAATCTTGGGCGAGCCCCAGCCCTTGTCGAGCACGGCGTTGCGGCCGCGGGGGCCGAGCGTGCTGCGAACCGCCCGGGCCAACTTAGCGACGCCCGCCGCCAGCGGTGCCCGGGCCTCATCATCAAAGACCATTTGTTTTGCTGCCACGATTCACTCCTCCGAAAACGATGTGCGAAGAATTTTGTGTTGTGTGCGGGTTTGAATGGCGGGGCCAATGTACCGAGCCAGTATCATGATTGGGTAAGTGCCCGACGCGGCAGCCAACTCGCCAAAACTGGCAGGCGCACCGTCAGGTGCCGTACTATGACGCAAGCCATGTGCCGAGATCAACCGGTATAGCGCAAGTTATTGGCCGGTAAGATGTTGCCGCAATCGATTCAGCGGCGGCAAGCGGCAGATCATGCCATATTGGCAGGGGCGGACGACGCAATGCGAAGACTTCACCCGTACCGGGCCATCGCCCAGTCGACGAGGCGGGGAGAAAAGCGGTTGGCCGTCACCAGCAGCCAGCCGCGCCAACTGGGGATGATCTCGTGGCGGCCGCTTTGCATCGCGCGGATCGTCGCGCGGGCGACACGTTCGGGCGAGACTGGCTTGCCTTCGGCCCAGGGTAGCTCACCGTGTTCTTCGAGCAAGTGCTTAAAAAACTCGGTGTCGGTAGGGCCGGCGGTGACGACCAGCACGTCGATCCCCAGCGGTGCGAATTCGGCCCGTAGCGCTTCGCTGAATCCTCGCAGGGCGAATTTGCTCGCGCAGTATTCGCTCTTGTGAGGACAGCCCCGTTGGCCGAGGACCGAGCTGATGTTCACAATGATCGGCTCGCGGCCCGCCCGCAGCAGCGGCAGGGCTTCGCGGGTCAGCTCCACCGGTGCAAAGAAGTTCGTTTCCATGATCGGCCGCAATCGCGCGGGATCGGCGTCGGCGAAGCGGCCGTGGGCGCTGACGCCGGCGTTGTTCACGAGAATGTCGAGTCCGCCGAGCTTTTCGCGGGCTGCGTCCAGCGCACGGCGGCGAGTCTCCGGGTCGGTAATGTCGCCGATGACTGCTTCCGCGCGGCGGCCCAGGCGTGAGACTTCATCGACGACCGACGCGAGCTTGTCCCCGCGGCGAGCAACGAGCACTTGATCGACACCTGCCCGAGCCAGCTCGATGGCGATCGCCCGACCAATGCCTCCCGACGCGCCGGTCACGAGAGCGCGTTTGTCCTGGAGTTGTCGGCGTGCCATGAAAGAATGCTAAGCCACTTCTTCGATCGGCTCTGGATCGGCGCCATTTGCGTGCGACAGCCCGTTCAAGCGCAACTGGCCATTGCCGTTGCGATGTTCGTTCGACGAGCGCAGGCGGACCGCCGCTTCGTCCGGCCGGATGCGGCCGGCGTACTTCTTCGGCAAGCGGCAGTGGACCGAGACGCGGTCGCCGGTGAACGTGCGGCTGAGAATTTCACCGTGCTGAGCCAAGTAAGCCATAAGCCGACCGTTGGCGACGTCCGTTTCCACGTCGACGTCGAGGAAGTGCTGCGTGAGCGATTCGCTCACCGCGCCGGCCAGTTGCGACAAACCTTGCCCCGTCTTGGCACTGACCGGAATCGCATGCGCGTAGTTCCGCACTATCGCGTCGAGCACACCGGGCTCGGTGATCCGGTCGATCTGGTTGAGCACCAGGATCGTGTCCTTCTCACGGATGTCGAGCTCTTCGAGCACGTGATAAACGGCCGCAATCTGCTGCAAGGCGGCGGGATTACTGGCGTCGGCGACATGCAGCAAGAGATCCGCCTGCCGAGCTTCTTCCAGCGTGGCCTTGAAGCTGGCGATCAACCGGTGCGGCAAATCGCGGATGAAACCGACCGTGTCCGAGAGCAGCACCGGGCCCCAATCGGGCAGTTGCCACCGGCGCGTGCGGGTATCGAGCGTGGCGAACAGCTTGTCGGCGGCGAATTCGTGGGAGCCGGTGAGCGTGTTCAAGAGCGTGCTCTTGCCGGCGTTCGTGTAGCCGACCAGCGAGACGGTCATCCGATCGGCCCGCGCGGCCACTTCGCGCTCCTTGCGGTGGAGCACTTTGTCGAGGTCCGAGCGGAGCTCGACGATCCGCCGCTCGACGAGCCGACGGTCCGTTTCGAGCTGCTTTTCGCCAGGGCCGCGCATGCCTACGCCGGATTTGATGCGCGACAAGTGGGTCCACATCCGTTTGAGCCGCGGCAGCGAATACTCGAGCTGCGCGAGCTCCACCGCCAGACGAGCTTCGTGCGTCTGCGCGCGGGTCGAGAAAATGTCGAGAATCACCTCGGTGCGATCGAGCACCTTCACGCTCAGCGCGATTTCAAGATTACGAATTTGCCCCGGCGAGAGATTGTTGTCGAAGATCACGACGCTGGCGTCGGTGACCTTTACCATCCGCTCGAGCTGCTCGAGCTTGCCCTTGCCCAGATAGGTCGCCACGTCGGGACGGTCGCGGCGTTGGGTGATTCGCCCGACGACCTCGGCACCGGCCGATTCCGCGAGGCCGGCCAGTTCTTCGAGAATTTCGTCGTCGTTCGGCGGGTCCGACAGAAAGACACCGACCAAGATGGCCGATTCGCTCGCGACGCCCTGATTACGTTCGATTTCCTTCACGTGGTCGTAGGGTTCCTTTGGGGACGGAAAATGCATTGGCCGGCGACGGTGGACACATTGGGGCCGGCCCGGTGTGTTTGCCCATCTCTATTATACCAGACTCCCGGGATTGCCCAGACCCGAATGCCCCGGCTCCAGCCGTCAAATGCGGCAAAGTGCGCCCGAAAATCGGCCGCACCTTGCCAGGCGTTGTAGACGTGTTGGACCGGTTGGCGGTTCGCGCCGGTTGGCCAATTTCTCAGCTCGTTAGGCCGCTCCGTGCTACCAGGTGTATTCCGCACCGAGGTGGGCACCATGATAGAAAGCGTCGCCCTGGTTGTTGACGTACGGTATCCGCTCCGGCAACAGCACGCCTGGGATGCCGTTGTAAACGGTTCCCGTGTTGAAATTCTCTCCCGCCAGCAGCACCGAATTCAGGAACAGCATTTCATAGCCGGCCCGGATCGACCAGCTCGGACAAACGTCCCACACCACGTCGGCACTCGCTTCGGCGACGAGCGCGGGAATGTCTTTCTCGAACTTCTCGGAAAAATCGGGCGGCGTGCCGGCCACCGGATCGGTCGAGAACGTGTTGACGAGAGTGTAGTGGTTGTTCATCAGGCCGACTTTGCCTTCAGCCCCGATGCGGACGCCCTGTCGAACGTGAATCCAGACGTCGCCGCCGGCCTGGAAACCTGCCAGATCGTTCTTGATTCCTTCGTCGTAGCGGCCCTGAGCTTCACCATTTGCCTCGAAACGGAAGTCTTCCCGCAGCCGCGTGTAGCGGAAACCGGCCAGCAGCGTGCCGGACACCATCGGATTGAAACCGACCCAGTAGCGGCGGTAGTTGAACTCGGCAGTGTGCAACTCCGATTCAAGCGAGATGCTGTGTGTAATCGAGCGCTCCGTCCACGGCAGCGCGCCACCGGGGGTGGTGACGGTCACCGGCAAATCCGCCGGATTCGTCACAAACTGAGTGAACAACGAGTACAGATTGCCCGTGTCGGGATCGACGGGATTCGGATCGGTGAACGAGGCGCTGGCGTCGAGGTTTTCCAGGCCCCAATAGCCGAATTCGAGCACCGACAACGGACCGCAATCGTAGCGGCCCAAGATCCGGAAGCCAGTTTCGTATTCGAAGTCCAACTGCGTGCTGGAGAGCACGATCGGTCCCGCCACGTTGTTGGACGTGAAGTCGACGGGAGTCCGGAACGCTTCGTCGCGGGTCATGTAGACCGCTTCCATCCGCACGTCGAAATAGTGTGGACCACATTGTTCGGTGCGACCGGGCGGCAGCAGTGAATAGTCTTCGACGTCGTCGGGGAAAGGCGGATTGGTGCCCGAACGTGGGTCTTGCCAACTCCCACCATTGCCGTAGCCACCGTAACCGCAGCCACACCCATTGCCACTGAAACCGTCGCGCCAGCGAGGGCCGCAGTCGTTGCACCCATTGCAGTCGCCGCATTGGCCGTAGCAATCGCCGGCAGGCGGATAGCCGCAGTCGCCATTGCAGTCGCCGTTGCAATCGCCACCGTAGTACTGGCCGTCCGAGTATTCCGCACCGTAGCTGGCCGGCACGACGACGGAATTGCCATACGCATCGACGTAGGAATTGCCGCCGCCCATGCCCGTCGGCTGGGCGTACATCGCTTGCATCGGGCCCGATGGTGCGACGCCCATTTGGGCCAACAGGTCGCGGCCGCCAAGTCCGGCGGCCAACAGCGCCAGGAGTCGAATGGTATGCAGTCCGAATCGCATCGATGTTCCCCCTCATGGTCCCGACAAAGACCGGGCATCGTTGCCTGGCCCCGCAGGGTCACTCGGAAAAAACTATCGGACCGGTATGTGCGTCAAAACCAAACGTTCCGGCAAAAGCATCATTTTCAGCCCAGCTATCCCGGCTTGACATTTAGGGGTGTCCAGCGAGTCGGATGGCTTTCCAGAGGGTGGTCTGTCGCCCCAATCGGTTGACAGCTAGGGACTTGCGATTCGGCCGGTGGCCGGTCCGAATGCTATCGCCGAGGCTGGCGGCCGAATCTTGGACCGAGCGCAACGCCACATCTGCACCTTTTTTTTGCCCTAACTTCTGAGTAACAAACAATTTGACGCAGTTTTTCCGACTGACTAGGATGAACGGATTGGGACAGTCTTGCGAGTCGTGCCTTTTCGAATAGGCGCGCGGTGCCGCAGCACGTTTGTGCGGCGAAGTCGGTCCCATGCATGGCATCGGCGGGAATGATGGCAGTCGGCACCACATCGCGGAGGGAGGGAAGTCTGCGCTTGCAAGCAGATTTCCATTCGCGGTCGGACCTGGTCGCGGTGCTGTTGTCCCGCCACCCATCTGCGGGGAGGTTGATCGGAGCCAACTTCCCCCAGTCCGTTCACCGGAATTACGGAACAAAGTAGAAGGGGATTCTTTCGTGAAAAAACGAAACCGAGCGCGTCGTCCAAACAAAAGTTCTTTCGGCGACAATCTAATGAGTGCGTTGGCCCGCGGTGCGAATCGCCGGCGCAAGTCGTGGACGTTCGAGCACCTGGAAGATCGGTGCATGTTCGCGGTGTCGCCGCTACCGGCCACTGCGAGCGGCGGCGCGCTCACGCCGCAGCAAGTCCAGGCGGGCGAAATCTGGTGGGCGTTCAAGCAAGCCGCGGATCTCAACCAATACACCAGCGAACAGCTCGAGGGTACAACCCAATGGGCGGTGTTGACCGTCGACCCAAGTTCGGGCAGCGCCGCAAATGCCGGCATCAATCCGTACGTTGGCGGCACTTCGATCGGTACGATCAACGCCCCGGGCATGTCCGCCGGAGAGGTCATCGCACAATTGTCGAGCGCCGACAACGTGGTGATGTTCTATCCCCTCGTTCCAAACGCCAACGCCGTCGCGGTGGCGTCCGCACTCGATGAGCCGCTCTTCAGCCAGCAATGGCATTTGCGCAACACGGGACAAAAGACCGGCTCACCCATCTACCAAGACCTCCTCGGCGTGCCGGGCGAAGACGTCAACGTGGTGGGCGCCTGGAACCTGGGTCTTACGGGCGAGGGCGTCGTGGTCGGCATTATCGATTCGGGCTATCAAACCAATCACCCCGACTTGTCCGTGAATAACAATGCCGCGCTGAACGCCTCGTTCACGTCGGGAGCGAATTCCCACGGCACGGCGGTCGCCGGCATCATCGGTGCCAACGGCAACAATAATAACGGCGTGGTCGGCATCGCCTACAACGTTGATCTCGTGAATATCGACATCGGTACCGACCTCGGACTGAACCTCACGCCCGCAGTAATAAACTACCGCAACGACGTAATCGACATTTACAATCTCAGCTTGGGCGAGGCCGACGAAGGTCGCGGATATGTGCCGCTTAGTCCCGAGATGGTGTTCGCCCTGTCGACTGCGGTGCAGGAGGGTCGCCCCAATGCGAACGGAGTGGCACTGGGGAATATCTTTGTCGTCGCCTCCGGCAACGACGGCGGCAGCGATTTCATCGGCCAGGGTTTCGCCACGAGCGGACACTGGGACAGCGCAAATTACTCCGGGCTGGTTAGCTCGCGCTATGTGATTGGCGTCGGCGCCGTCGATCACGACGGAACGTACTTCAGTGCCGACGGCACGCTGACCAACTATCCCGAAGCCGGCGCGAACGTGCTGGTCGTGGCGCCCACCGGGTCGGTGAGCCTTGACGTCGGCCTCGATATCGGTGCGGGTAGCGGCATCTGGACCACGGACATGACGGGAAATGGTGGTTACAACCAGGAAGGAAACGGCGATGGCGACTTCCTCGAGGACGCCAACTATACCTCCCGGTTCAACGGCACCTCGGCCGCAGCGCCGATGGTCACCGCAGTCATCGCGCTGATGCTCGAGGCCAACCCGAACCTGACGTATCGCGATGTGCAGGAGATTCTCGTCCGCAGCGCGCGTCAAAACGATCCGACCGACAAGAGCTGGCAATCGAACTTGTACGAGTCCTGGGAACGGCCAGCCGTCGCTATGGGGATTCCGATTGAGGATCCGTTTTTGCGCGAAGATCCCATCACGATTATCGATCTGCCAGGTGGACCAGTTGAGTTTAATGGCCGGGGCGGTGGCAGCGTGTTGTCTCCAAAGCCGATCGACAACTATTCGCTCTATCAATTGCCGCGGTTCGACAACGGGGCCGGCTACACGGTCAGCGATGCGCGTGGAAATTTCTCGGAAGAGTACGGCTGGGCACACGGCGTCGTTGATGCTGAGCTGGCCGTGCTGCTGGCGAAGCAATGGATGTCCAAGGGACAGGACTTGGCGCCCGAGTTGACGTACACCACGTTTGTGCGGCCTGGCAACCGATACATTCCCGGCGCCGCGAAGGTGGGACCGGAAGGAAATGACGAGTTGTACATCGTGCCAGGCGTCATGGTCGGAGGCTCAACGAATGAGGATGATTTCCAACAGTTCTACGCCGAGTTCTTTGCCGACATGCCGTTCGATGGCGACGATCCCCCAGTGGATGACAACGGCCAGCCGCTGCCGCTTACGTCTGCCACGTTGCCAGGTTTCAACCTGCCGGCGATGCAGATCGAGTGGGTCGAAGTGAAGTTGAATGTTACCGGCACCGACCTCAACTCGTTGCGAGTCGCGCTGCGGTCGCCCGATGGCACGGTGTCGGACCTGAACATGTTTGTTCAGCAGAACGACAACACCAGCTTAAACATGAATCAACTCGACCAGGACCTGCTCCGGCCCGGCCTGCCGACCGCTCCCAACTCGGAAACGATCGTGTTTAGCACGAATCGTCATTGGGGCGAACGAAGCGACTTTTTCGCGGAAATCAATCCGGAAACCGGACTTGTTGTGCTCGACCCGGACTTGTCAAATCCAAATCCATTCCCGGTGATTCGGACTTGGGACCTGATAGTTGAGAATTACGATGAGGCTTCGGCGGTCCTGACCGCATTTGAAGTCGTCTTTCACGGCACTCCCATCGGGGAGAACACCGAACGGATCTCCGGCAACGTGGGCTTGGACATCGGCACCGCCGATAACCCCGGTTTGGCGAACGACGGCGAGTTCAATTTCGATCGATGGCTCAACCGAGACGTCAACCAAGATGGCACCATCGATACCCGTATCGTCGATCCCGACCAGGAGGCATTCGCCAGCAACATCACGGTCGAGGTGCGCGATACGGCACAACCCAATGTGATTGTCGATCAGTTTGTCACCGGCGCCGACGGCAATTTCTATTTTGACTTGGCCCCCGGCACCTATACCGTGAAGGCCCTCGCGCCGGCGGGCTTTTCGACTTTGGACGACACCGGACTCGATCCTCGCTATCAAAAGGTTTGGACGATCACGATCGATCCACTTGACGTTTTCACGCGGACGGCCGGTCGCTCCCATGTAATCGACGACAACCAAGACGGCGTTCAGGATACACTGGACCTGCGGCACAGTTATTACAACGACGTCGATTTCCTGCTCGATGCCGGCGACCTACCGTCGACGACGGTCGCCGTCAGTGGGTTCGTCTTCTCCGACGTCAACGGCGACGGCAATTTCAACGCCCCGGACACCGAGGCCAAGAACTTCCACGTTTACGCCGACGTGAATAATTCCGGCGCATTTGAGCAGGGCGAGCCGGGCGATTTCACGGACGACGACGGCCTCTACTCGTTCACAGTCCCAGGCATCACCGCGTTGCAGAACATCGTGATCGTCACCGAGCCGCTCACGAGCGATTGGACGCCGACCAATCCGGTCAGCGGCAGGCATACGTTGTTGCAGGCGCCGGGCGGCGTGGCCGAAAATGTGAATTTCGGTTTCCGGCCGCCTTTGAACGGCAATGGCGATCCGGGCGATCCAGGCACGATCATCGGCATCGTGTTTAGCGATCGAAACAGCAACCGGGCGCAAGATTCCTCGGATGTCGGTGTGCCTGGTGTGCGGGTTTACGTCGACGCGAACGCCAATGGCGTGTTCGATTACACCGATGCCAATACGAACGGCCAGTTCGACGACGGTGAACTAAGCGAAGTAACCGACGTGACCAACGACTTTGGCGGATTTTTCCTGGCCGACGTGGAGCCGGGCATCGTCCGGGTGAGGATCCTCGTGCCGACGGACTGGGTGCTGACGGCTCCCCAGGCGGGCTTCTTTCAAGCGACGCTCACCGACGGCGGCCAACTCAACAACGTTCTGTTCGGAATCCACAATCAGGCCACGCGCGATTTCGGCGATCTGTTAGGCGCCGGCTACAATACCACCGGCGTCAACGCAGCTAGCCACGAGATTATTGCCGGCTTCCAATTGGGAGCACGCATCGATGGTGAAGTCGACGGTCAGCCCACCGCCGATGCCAAAGGTGACGACAACATCACCGGCGATGAAGACGGCGTCGTGCTCTTGGGCGCCGATAACAACCAAGCTGGTGTGCTCGTCGCCGGCACCACCAACGTGGTGCAAGTGACGGTCTTCGGCGTCGGCGGCTACATCAACGCCTGGATGGACTTCAACAAAGATGGCGACTTCAACGACCCCGGTGAGCACGTGCCGCTCTCGGATGGAGACGTTGCCGACGCAATCGTCGACCTCGATATCAATCCGGGAACGCGCGAGTTGAAGTTTGCCGTCCCGGCCAATCTTGCGGCCGGATCGATTCCCGCGCGGTTTCGTTGGGCGTCGGGGAGCTCCGGCCTGGACTACTTCGGTCCGGCTAACATCGGCGAAGTCGAAGACTACCTCCTTCCCAACATCAATACTCCGCCAATCGGATCCGCGGTGCCCGGCGACTACGATCTCAGCGGGCTCGTCGACAACGCGGACTACGCGCTCTGGAAGAGCACGTTTGGCTCGACGACGAATCTCGCTGCCGACGGCAACGGCAACGGCAGCGTCGATTCGGGCGACTACTCCGTCTGGCGCGACCATTGGGGTCAGTCGACTCCGGAAGGCGGCGGCTCATCCGGATTGAGCACGGACGGTGGCGGATCGGCGGCCTTATCCACCGTTGCGTCCGTTGCGTCCAATCGAACGGTGCGACACAGCCTGACGACGAGCGACCCCGAGTACATCGCATTGATGCAGCGTATTGGTGCGACGCCCGTGACGCTCGACTTTGGTGCGCACGGCACGCGGACGATCTATGTTTACAACAATGCGTCTTCGGCCGGACAGGCCTCAGTGTCGACCCCGGACACAGTCGCGGCGGGCACCACGGCCCCGGCGGCAAATACCGTCGGTTTAATCGCGGCGGCCGACGGGCCGATCGGCCTGCTCGATCTGCAGTTCACGACGACGGTGACTTCTCCAGGAGGTGGTGCCGCGGTCGTCCACCAGTCAATCGGCGGATCAGGCTCGAACTCCGCAGCCGACTTGCTGCTTGTGGATCAGGCTGTATTGCGGTTCTTGAAAGTTGACGACGACGACGACTTCGACGCGACCCCGATTGGCGAGCGCGACGCGCAAGGCGATGGAAACCTCGAACTCGCACTGGCGGCTGCGTTCGAAGACGATTCCAATTGGTGGCTCGCGCTGTAGTTGCTTCAGTTGGCGAAGCGGTGATTACTCCGCGGCTGCACAGGCGGCCGGTGGCGACTCGATCACTCGCATCGAACGCCATTTGCCTTGGCGGAATCGCAGGTAGAACGCAATTGCCGCGATCCACACCCAACCGGT
The DNA here is from genome assembly GCA_031403315.1 of Planctomycetota bacterium. Lineage (GTDB taxonomy): Bacteria > Planctomycetota > Planctomycetia > Pirellulales > Lacipirellulaceae > DASYDU01. The sequence goes on along the minus strand of JANNTD010000185.1, from coordinate 1,832 downwards.
CACTAGCGCCCAGCAGCCATACACTCCCAAGTGCCAGACCTCGACGCTGGCATAGCTCAAGCCGGCCAATAGTATCGCCAGCACCAGGCTGACGCGCAGCACGAACACCGTGTCGCCCGCGCCTTTGATCGCGCTGACGAAGATCATGAAAGTGGCGTCGAGCAGGTTGTAGGCCGCCACGAATCGCAGCAGCGTCACGGCGAGCGGATAGACGGCGGCGGCCTGGGCACTCGCCGCAGCCGCGTCGGCCGCGAAGCCGTGCAGAAACAAGCCTGGCGCAAACAGGTACAGCGCCGAGATGCCGGCCATGTAGCCCCAAGCCAGCCACAGCCCAGTGTAGGTGACGCGGGCCGCCAGCTGGTCGCGATTCTCGCCCAGGTGCTGGCCGACGAGGATCGCCACCGCGTTGCTGAGTCCCCAGATCGGCATGAACGCGACGGAACTCACGCTGAAGGCCATCGTCGTGGCGTCGCGCTCGAACGCGCCGAGTCGGCCAATCAGCAGGATGAACACCGTGAAGCCGACGACGTCCAGCAGCATCTGCAACCCGCTCGGTCCGCCGAAATACAGCATCCGGCCCAACAGGCGCACGTCGAGCCGCAGGCCGCTGAGCGTGCCGTAGCGGCGGCGATTTTCCTGCGTAAGCGGCAAGAGCACGTAGACAACGGCCTTGGCCCACAGGCTCAAGCTTGTTGCCCACGCCGCGCCCGCCACGCCCCATGCAGGAAATCCTGCGTAGCCGAAAATCCACAAGTAGTCGAGCACCAGGTTCAAGACTGCCGCCGCCGTGTCGACCCACATCACGACCCAGGTCTCGCCGCGCCCGCTGTAAAACGACGCGGCCGCCTGACCGATCAACATCGCCGGCGCGCCGACGCAGAGAATTTGGAAATACTCGACCTCGAACTGGTAGGCTTCCGTTCCGTGGTCCGCGAGCGCAAACAGTGGGCCTGCCAACGGTATCGCCGCGAGCATCAGCGGCGTGAAGCCGACGGCGATCCACACCGCTTGCCACACCGCGAGCCCGATCCGTTGCGGCTGGCCGGACCCGTAGTATTGGGCCACGAACGTGTTCGCGTACATGCACAGCCCCATCGGCAGGCACATCAAGGCGAACCAGACCATCGAGCCAGAAAAGGCCGCCGACATCGCCGTCCCGGAGACCCAATTGAGAAGCAGCCGATCGACGAACGTCATTATCGTCCACGACAAGCTGGAGATCACCAACGGCGCAGCGACGCGCAACACCTCGCGCCCGCCGCTGGGCCGGGACCACCAGGATTCGTCGCCAACAGCGCTTGCATGATTTGCCGTCATGGCCGCCGCCTCTTTCTCTGCGGAACCGCCCGAAGATCGCAGGACACGCGGCGTCGGTTCAGGTTCGCGGGCGCAGTATGGCACTGCGACATCGTACCCGCTAGCACGCGGGCGACGAGAGAGGAAGATTCGCCTCGCCGAAGCGGAGCGGAGCAGCACGAGCGGATGAGATTCGCCCTTGGTAATTACTCAGCGCCCCCGCCCGGCTGCTCGAAGCGTGCGACGATTCGCTGCGGACCGTGCGGCGCGGCGACTGCGCCGACCGGTTCTTCGGTGACGATGATCGCCGTGATCGACTCGTCGAGCTGCGGCGCGTCGAACACCGCGGAGCACGCGCCGCGGGCCGACACCGCGAGTTCCCCCGCGTGGATCGCCTTGCCGTCGCCGGTTTCATACCAAACCACGAACTGTTTGCCCTCGGCCGGCGGCTGCAAATCGAACGCGAAGAAATGCAAGCTGCGGCCGCGGGCGTCCCACATCAGATGGCCGACCACGGCGCCCTCAGCTGTGCCCTC
>JANNTD010000184.1:0-2260 GCA_031403315.1 Planctomycetota bacterium | reverse complement strand
GGCAACATTCGCGCAGTGCTCGACGCCCACAAGGCCGAGCCCCGCGACATCGCCATCCTGTGCCGCACCAACGAGCAGCCGCGGTCGTTCGAGACCGAGCTGCGGCGGGCCAATGTGCCCTATGTGCTCATCGGCGGGATGTCGTTTTTTGATCGCAAGGAGGTCCGCGATCTGCTGTCTTACTTGAAACTGATCGACAACCCGCACGACGAGCCGGCCCTACGACGGATCATCAACCAGCCGCCACGCGGCATCGGCGACGCAGCACAGAAACGGCTGCTCGACGAGGCGACTTCTCAAGGCAAATTCCTGTGGGACGTGTTAGCAGACGCGATCGTGGTCGACGGCGTCGACGCCAGGACGGCCGATGCGGTGAAGCGATTTGTGCGGCTCATCGAGACGCTCCGCGATGCCGAAAAAAAGCTCGGCATCGCCGCGCTCGTCGCCCAAGTGATCAACGATACGGCCTACCGCGATTCGCTCCACAAGCTCTACGCCGACCCGGCCGAATGCGAAACACGGCTGGCGTCGCTCGAAGAGATCATCAACGCGGCCGCCAGCTACGAGGCCAACCGTCGCAAGTCGTCGAGCCTCGCCGGCTTTCTCGACGATGTGTTGCTCAACGAGCGCGACGACAGCGACGAGAAGGATTCGCAGCTCGAACGGAATGCGGTCGCGCTGATGACGCTCCATAGCGCCAAGGGGCTTGAGTTCCCGCGAGTGTACCTGGTTGGCATGGAGGAGGGCATTTTGCCGCACAAGCGGTCGCTCGAAACGGAGGGCGCGGCGATCGACGAAGAACGCAGGCTCTGTTACGTCGGCGTCACGCGAGCCCGCGAGGTGCTCACGATTTCTTTCGCGCTAACGCGGCGCAAATGGGGCAAACCCCGCAAGACAATCCCGAGCCGGTTCCTCTACGAAATGACCGGCCAAGCCGACAATCCGCGCTCCCCCGCAAACGAGGGCCCTGCTCCTGTCGGCAAGAAGGGTAAACGGCGGGGCGCAAAAACACCCTCCTCCAAACGCCGCTCGCCGCGCAAGTCCACCCCACGCTAGCACTCACCGCTGGCGCAAGCTGAAGTTGGAGGAATTGCCTCGGCGCGTGTAAACTGCTGCGTTGTCTCGCCAGGGTTCCTAATTTCGCGCATGGAGGCGTCGATGCCACAGCCGAGTAGCGGCAAGCCAAGTCTGCGACTACTGCATGCCAGCGACTTGCATCTCGAGCAGCCGATCTACGGATTGGCCGAGGTGCCCGATCATGTGCGCGAGCTGTTGATTGAAGCGCCCTATCACGCGGCCGAGCAAGTGTTCGAGGCGGCGCTCACGGAAGACGTCGACGCCGTGCTCTTGGCCGGTGACGTGCTCAACGTCGATCGGGCCGGACCGCCGGCGATCATGCTGCTCTTGGAACAATTCGCCCGGCTCGGAGATCGCGGTATTCCTGTGTATTGGGCCGGCGGCGTTGCCGACCAGCCGGACAATTGGCCGCGGAGCGTCATGCTGCCGGAGAACGTACACGTGTTTCCCGTCGGCCGCGTCGAGACGCTCGACCTGGTGCGAAACGGCGAGCCGGTGGCGCGAGTCGCGGGAACGAGCCGTCGCGAAAATGGTGAAGTCGACTCGCGCGGCTTTCATCGCGATGCACACGGACTGTTCACGATCGGCGTAGCGCACGGCACGAGCGACTCGACCGGCCGCGAGGGCGACCGCGTCCACTACATGGCCCTCGGCGGGCGCCACAAACATGAGACTGTCGACGAGCAGCCGGGCGTCGCCCACTACAGCGGCACGCCGCAGGGTCGGGGACCGCACGAGACCGGGCCGCACGGTTGCACGCTGGTACACGTCGACGACACAGGGCGAGCCCGGCCGCAATTCGTTGCGACCGACTCGGTCCGCTGGACCGAGCAGTCGCTTGAAGTCACCGCGTCCACACGAGAAGAGCAACTCAGCGAACGGCTGTTCGATCGCCTGGATAAACTTATCGCCAAGCATCCGGGCGTCAATTTGCTCGTCCGTTGGAAGATCGAAGGCACGGGGCCGCTTGTGAATCGCTTGCGGCCCGGCGGACTGGCCGACGAGTTGCTCACCGATCTGCGCCGAAAATTCGGCAATGGCACGCCGCTCGCCTGGAGTGCGTCGCTCGGATGCAGCTCGCCGCTAAGCGTGCCGCCCGAATGGTTCGATCAGGAAACGGTACTCGGCGATTTCGTCCGCCAGGTGCGAGCCAGCGAGCAGGACGAGCGGATTCCGTTTGAAC
>JANNTD010000183.1:0-1025 GCA_031403315.1 Planctomycetota bacterium | reverse complement strand
CTCAACTTGAGCGATCTCGCGGAGGTTGGCTATGGCCATGGCGCGCAAGACCAAAATCAGTGACGAGGCTGCAACGGCAACAGCGGCCTTTCTTGGCGTGACCAAATCCGCCAAGGGCATGGCATGGCGTGAGCGTCTGGCCCCCGGCGCCGTTAACACGGCGATTGCGATCAGCCAGCGCCACGGGGTGCCCGAACTGCTCGGTCGCATGCTGGCAGCACGCGGCATCGGCGTCGACGATGCGGGCGTGTTCCTTGACCCCAGCATCCGGGCATTGATGCCCGATCCACACACACTGCGCGACATGGACGTGGCGGCAGCACGGCTGGCCGACGCCATCCAGAAGAAGCAGCGCGTGGCTGTGTTCGGCGACTACGACGTTGACGGCGCATCGTCGTCGGCGCTGATGCAGCGCTTTCTCGATCATCACGGCGTGCAGAGCCGCATCTACATCCCCGACCGCATCTTCGAGGGGTATGGCCCGAATCCAACCGCGATCGAAACGCTGGTGAAGGAGGGTGCGAACCTCATTGTCACGGTCGATTGCGGCACGACGAGCTTTGAGCCACTGGCGGTTGCTCGGAAACTCAACACCGACGTGCTGGTCATCGACCACCATCAGGCCGACGAACGGCTGCCCGACGTTCACGCCGTGGTCAATCCGAACCGGCAGGACGATCTGTCGAACCTCGGCCATCTGTGCGCGGCCGGCGTCGTATTCCTGCTGCTGGTCGCGACCGCGCGTGAGCTGCGTCGTCGCGGGGCTTACAAAGCAGGCTTGACCGAGTTGAACCTGCTCGACCTGCTCGACATCGTGGCGTTGGCGACCGTCGCCGACGTGGTGCCGCTGACCGGCCTCAATCGCGCCTTTGTCACCAAGGGATTGGCGGTGATGCACGGCCGCCGCAATGTCGGCTTGCGCGCGCTGTTCGACGCCGCTGGTCTCAATACCGCACCGAACACCTATGCGCTAGGCTTCGTGCTCGGCCCCCGCATCAATGCGGGTGGGCGCATCGGCGATGCGG
>JANNTD010000182.1:0-1396 GCA_031403315.1 Planctomycetota bacterium | reverse complement strand
TGCAAGCATGTTGGTGTCGCCACAAACCGAGAGTGCCTGTCCGGAGATCGTACGCGCCCGCGGGCTTGCCGTGAAGACGACCATGTCGGCCAACTGTTGCGGCGTAACATACTCTTTGATCGAGGCGTTCTGAAACAACGTTGCCTCCATATCCTTGAAAGCAATGCCCTTTTGTTGCGCTTTGGCCTCGATGACACGGCGTATCCGGTCGCCTGCAACAAGGCCCGGCAACAGCGCATTGACTCGAATACCGTCACCGCCCAACTCGATGGCAATGGATTTTGTAAAGCCAATTACGCCCCACTTTGCCGCCGCATATGGCGACCGCAGCGGGAAGCCGTGTTTGCCGGCTTGGCTCGACAGGTTCATGATGCTGGCATTCTTTGACTTGCGCAGATGCGGGATTGCGAGCCGCACACAATTAAATTGGCTGGTCAAGTCGACCGCCAGGCAGCGATCCCAGTCCTCCGGATTGATCTCTTCTACACGGCCGGTTGGCCCAGCGATCCCAGCGTTATTGACGAGGCAATCGAGTCCGTCGAGGGCTGTGGTCGCATCGTCAAACAGTTGCGCTACGGCCGCACGATCCGCCACATCGCAAACCCGCGCACGTAACCGGGTATCCGAGGTTTTGATTGCAGTCAGCGCTGCCTGATCAACGTCGCAGACGAATACATTGGCACCTTCGCGGACGAAGGCGCGTGCAATTTCCAACCCGATGCCCCCGGCACCGGCGGTTACAAGGACACGCAAACCACTGATGCCGAGATCCATTGCCAAACGCCTTCCATGACCGAGTATGGATCAGTCTAACTGGGAGGTGCGGTCATTGGCTAGATCCCGAGCGATTTCCGGGCCGATTACTCCGCCGCGTCCAGCATCTCATCGGCAATATGGGAAGGTGGCGCCGGGACATCTTCTAAAAGCATGCCCAAGGCATGCAGATAGACCTGCAAAATGCCCTCTTCTTCCTGCCGTTGATCGCGGCTCTTTTTGCGCAAACGCACGATTTGGCGCAACGCCTTCACATCGAAGCCCACAGCCTTGGCCTCGAGGAATTTGTCCCGAATGTCGTCGGAAATTGCTTTTTTCTGCTCTTCGAGATTTTCGATCTGCTCGACAAACTGGCGCAACTGATTCTGCGCTGCCGACTGTAGCGTGCTCATGGACGGTCCTCTTGCATGTTCGTGGCGCGGACCGACGCAGACAACAGTCTCGCTCGCAACTGAGGATAGCTATCCAATCAATGTTGGCGGGGGCAAGGCCACAGTTGGATTGCGCGCAAGGTTATCCCCGCAACCCACCGGTAATAGTCGACAGGCACGAGCAAAATTGCTCATGCGAGCTTCATGACCTGGATAATGGCCGGTCCTAGAATCACCACGAACAGAACCGG
>JANNTD010000181.1:0-7882 GCA_031403315.1 Planctomycetota bacterium | reverse complement strand
CAATTCTCCCCCGAACCGGTAACTTTGTAGCTTTCCGGTTCTCTTGCACGCCGTGCTGCTGGCAAAACGGTAGCAGCCCTTCTGATTCTTCGTGCCTGTTTTTTCAGTCTTAGCGGACTAACAACCACCTGCTCGACCAAGTTTGGTCGGCGCAATTGTGGCCGGTTTTCGCTAGACGGAATTTGCTTGGACCTCTGTAAGCTGGCCAGCGCCGGCTGACATGCCAAATCGACCAACTATGTCAGGCAAGAAGGCCTGACCTATCCCAAGTAGGAGCCATTCCTCTGATGAAAGTTGCTTCCCAACAGATCACCATGCGTAATTTGCTGAGCGGCGGTTCGCCCCTGGCGAACCTCCAGCGGGCCGTCGAAGACGCTCTCGGTCCGGATACGACGCCGGTCCGCCTGTCCGTCACCGGCAAATTCCGCCAGGAACATCGCTGCGAAGTCGAAGCCGTCTACCCGCGGATCTACGGTCCGAACGGGGCCGAGTCATCGATTTTTGACTACCGGCCGCGGCGGATCGCCCGCACCAGCGCGTTCAACGCCGTGATGCTGATCCCGACCGGTGTCGACTGCGTCATCGGCGGACACGCCGGCGACGCGACGCCGGCCGCTCGGCTGCTGGCCTCGGTGAGCGATCACTTGATCGTCCACCCGAACGTGGTCAACGCCTCGGACGTCAACGAACAGACCGAGAACATGCTCTACGCCGAAGGCAGTCTCATTTGCCGGCTGATGATGGGTACGGTCGGCCTGCGAAAGGTCCGCCAAAATCGGGTCCTATTGGTTACAGAGAACCGCAAGGACGCCCCCAACGTCGTCGACCAGACAATCAACTGCGCTGAAGGTGCCCGGGCCACGCTCGGCATGGACATCAGCGAAGTCGTCGTGCTGGAGAAAGAGCTGTTCATGCAAACCGGCGTTTCGGATTCGGGCCGCGTGACGGGCCGGGTTGAACGCCTGGGTCCCCTACTCGACCTGCTGGCCGAGAAGCGGGACAGCTACGATGCGGTGGCCCTGGCCACGCGGATCACGCCGCACATCGACACGGTGCAGCTCCACCGGTCGTACTTCGGCGATGGCGGCCCCAACCCCTGGGGCGGCGTCGAGGCGATCTTGACGCACCTGGTGTCGAGCGTCTTGGACGTGCCGACGGCTCACGCGCCGACGATGAGCAGCGAAGCGCTGCGGACCGAGTCGTGGGGCGTCGTCGAGCCGCGGAAGGCCATGGAGATCATCTCCACGACCTACCTGTTCTGCGTCTTGAAGGGCCTCAACCGGGCACCGCAGATCGTGGCCAATCCGACCGGTACTTTCGATCCGTCGGTGATCACGGCCGAAGACGTTTCGTGCCTCGTGATTCCGGACGGTTGCGTGGGTCTGCCGACTTTGGCCGCCGTCGAGCAGGGCATCCCCGTCATCGCGGTGCGTGGCAACACGAACCTGATGCGGAACGACCTGCGGGCGCTGCCATTCAAGCATGGCCAGCTCCACTACGCCTCGAACTACTACGAGGCCGCGGGAATCATGGCTGGCATGAAGGCGGGCGTCGCCCCGGCGACCCTCACGCGCCCGTTGCAGCCGCTGCGGATCAACCGCGTCGGTTCCGAAGCGGAAGTGGTGACCAATGGCAAGGCCGCTGCGGCGACCAATGGCCACGGCACGAACGGCCATTCCACCAACGGTAACGGCCATGTGAACGGCAACGGCAATGGCAAGGCTCGCAAGGTGAAATCGGTCGTCGTCGCTGAAGCTGCCGCCGAACCGGAAATGCTCGTGGAGGTTGGAGGTCAGTGACCGCCGACTCGCAGAGGGTAGCCGACCAAGAGCGCGCGCCGCTGTTCGAGACACTCGACCGGTACGCGCAGAGCGGCATCTATCCGCTGCACACGCCAGGCCACAAGGGCGGCCAGTTCGCGGATGCGGACTTGGCCGCCCTCCTTGGGCCGCGTGGCCTCGCGCTCGATCTACCGGGCATGACGGCCACCGATAATACATTCCACCCCACTGGCTGCGTCCGCGAAGCACAAGCGCTGGCGGCCGATCTCGTCGGTGCTCAGGAATCATTTTTTCTCGCCGCCGGCTCGACGCTCGGCGTGGCGACTGCGCTGATGGCGGCCGTGCCGCCGGGTGCGACCATCGCCCTGCCCCGCAACATCCACCGCTCGGTCGTGGCGGGGCTGGTGCTGTCGGGTGCGCGGCCGCGGTTCATGAAACACGACGTACTGCCGGAGTGCGGGGCGCTGGGTGTGTCGGTCGAGGAATTGGCTCGGGCGCTGGAAGCTAAACCGCAAGCGGCGGCTGTGTTGTTGACGCGGCCGAGTTACTACGGCGTGGCGAGGGATTTGTCGGAGCATGTTGCGCTTTGCCGTTCGCGCGGCGTGCCGCTGATCGTCGACGAAGCCCACGGCGGGCATTTTCAATTCCTGCCGCCGGGATCGCCCGAACCCGCCCTGGCGGCCGGAGCGGATATCGTAGTCCAGAGTTGGCACAAGACCGTCGGCTCGCTCGTCGGATCGGCAATGCTGCATGTCGGCCACGATTCGCCGGTCGAGCCGACCCAGGTGCGTGACGCGCTGAACTTCCTGCAGACGACGAGCCCCAGTTACCTTTTAATGGCCTCGCTCGACTTGGTGCGGCGGCGGATGGCCCGTGACGGGAAACGGCTGTTCGCCGAGGCAGTCGACGACGCCCAGCGGCTGGAACAAGAAATCGAACGTCTGCCGGGCCTGCGGGTGTTCCGTCCCGAGGGCGATCCGCGGCTGGCTGACCACAAACGCGATCCACTTCGGCTCGTGGTGAACGTAGCCGGCACTGGCTGGACCGGTTATGAATTCGAAAAATATCTCCGCACTGAGTTCCAGGTCGAAGACGAAATGTCCGATTGGTCCAGCGTTGTCTATATCCTGAGCCCACAAGACGATCCGGCTGCTCGTGGGCGGCTGCTGACGGGGTTGAAATCGATCAGTGAGTCACCCAAATCGTCGGGGTCGGGGACGCCCCGGCTCGCTGACGCGGATTTGCGCAACTTGATGCAGCCGACGATTCCGCCGCTGGCGATGTTGCCGCGCGATGCGGCCCTCGCGCCAAAACTATCGATTTCTCTGGCCGGGGCGGCTGGCCAGGTTTGTGCCGAAATGGTTATGTTTTATCCACCGGGCATCCCGCTCTTGATGCCCGGCGAGACGATTACGGACGAAGCAATCGAAGTCTGTGGGCAGTTGCTCGCCGCGGGGGCCCACCCCTACGCGAGCGACACCTCGCTCGCCACCGTCCGCGTGGTCCGTTAGGTCCAATTTTGCGTGAGGGAATTGCGATGACTCCGACAACCATCGCCCGAAAAACCGAATCCGCGACAGCCGTCGGGCTGCCGCTCGCCTGGTACTTCGACCCGGAGATTCTCGAAATCGAACAGCGCGAGTTGTTCGCCGCCGGTCCGCACTACGCCGGCCACCAGTGTATGGTCCCGCGCGACGGCGACTACGCGGTTCGTGGCGGACCGCAGGCAGGGCGCGTGCTTGTACGGAGCCAGGGAGAAGTGCAGTTGCTCTCGAATGTTTGCCGCCATCGGCAGACGCAACTCCTCACCGGCTGCGGCCACGCCAACCATATCGTTTGCCCGATCCACAATTGGGCCTACGACCTCGATGGCTGCCAAATTGCCGCGCCCCACTTCGCTGCAAACCCCGGACTCGATCTGCCGCGGACCAGCCTGACCGACTGGAATGGCCTGCTCTTCTCCGGCCCGCGCGATATTCGCCGCGAGCTCGCCCCGCTTGCCGGTTGGACCGAGCTCTCCGGCCGCGACGTTGTGCTGGAGCGCGTCGACGAGGAAGAGCACGACCTCAATTGGAAGGCGTTCCTCGAGATATTCCTGGAAGACTACCACATCAGCACGATTCACCCCGGCTTCCGCACGTTTGTCGATCCGAGCGATCTCCACGGGGCGGTCCAATACACTGACGGCGAGCGGTTCTCCTGCGAACAAGTAAAAGTACGCTGGCCGCTCTCCGCGGCCGGCTCGCCGCTGTTCGCGGAGTACCAGAAGGTTCTCATCGACGTTTCGCAAGGCCGGCGGCCGGAATTTGCCGCGGTGTGGATGTGCCTGTTTTCGGGCCAACTCATCGAGTGGTATCCCTACTCATTCGTGGTCACGACCTACACGCCCCTTTCGCCGCGGCGGACGCGGCTGCGGAGCGAGTACTTCTTCGACCGCGAGATCGCCGAGATGCGCCGAGACTACGTCGAAATCGGCCTCGCGGTGCTTGATGAAGTGACGGGCGAAGATCAGATGGCGTCCGAAGCCGTCGAGCACGGCCGTGTCGCCGCTTTCGCCCGCGGCGACGATTGGCGGGGCCCCTATCAATTGCCGATGGAACAAGGTCTCAAACAGTTCCACAACTGCTTGCGCAACGCGATTTCCACCGCCGGCTAGTCGACGTGTGACGATTGTAGGGCGAATTTCGCCTGCACTCGGCCGACTTCGCTTGCGATTTCCGCCGAGCGCATCGGCTCGGCCATCTTATCCGTTTCATTCGCGCGGACCGCGCCGTTGATCCATGCTGTCGCTCGGGGCACACACTTGCGCGCTCTCGACGACCTATACTTTCTAGTTCCCTTCCACACGATCCGATTGGTCGGTGCGATCGCCCCCGGCATGAAGCAACCCGAACTGGCAGAACTCGTGACACTGCATACAGTCATACCGCAACCCCATTGTGCGCGGGCCGGACGGTCCGTGGGCGCTGTCGTTGCCGTTTGGTTCGTCGTGGTCGCGGGCGCCTGGTGGTGCGTCGAGCGCTACGAATTCTCGGTCAATGAGCCCTTGTCGCACCCCGCCGTCACCCATTGGCCGGCGGAATCTGCACTTGCCCGATCGAAGCATCACCCGACGCTACTGCTATTCCTGCATCCAAAGTGTCCGTGCTCCCGCGCTACGGTGAACGAATTGAGCCGGTTGCTCGCGGTGACGAAAGAGGCGGAAATGCCAGCGCCCGATTTGCTCGTTGTCGCCACGGTTCCGCCAACGGCGGATGAGTCGTGGTGGGACACCAAGACGGTGGCACAAACGGAACAAATCACGCGCGCGACGCTGTTCGTCGATCGCGGCGGCCGTGAGGCCGCGCGATTTGGCGCTACGACAAGTGGGTTTGTGATGCTGTTCGATGAATCGGGCAGCCGCCGCTACGCCGGCGGAATTACGGTCTCCCGCGGCCACGAAGGCCCGAGCGCCGGGGGAGATCGCCTGGCCCAACTGCTCCGCGGTGACGCCAGCCAAGCGCGCGAGATGCCGGTGTTTGGCTGTCGGCTTTGCCTGCCCGAGCCGGATGCCGGCAGCGAGCTGGCCGACCACGATCCACACGATGCGACACAGGCCGAGTCATCCCTTTAATTAACATACGGTCGCGCGCTGAGCGACGAACCAAGCGGCTTCCAGCCCGAGGACGCGAATCGCAATGGTCACACCCATCCCCACTGAAGAACTTGCCTTCGAGGCGGCGGTTCAGGAAAAAATCCGCCTCTACGCACACGCCGTCGCGCGCCACATCGACCGACTATTTGCCGGTCTCATGCTATTGCAGTGGCTTGTGTGCATTGGCGTAGCGCTCGTGGTATCGCCGAGAACCTGGATTGGCGACTCCGAATACGTCAATTCCCACCTCTGGTTCGCGCTGCTATTTGGCGGCGTGATCTGCAGTTTGCCGGCGTGGCTGGCGTGGAGACGCCCCGGCGCATTGAGCACCCGGCTTGTGATCTCGGCAAGTCAGGCTTTGTTTTGCGGTTTGCTAGTTCATCTCGCCGGCGGCAGAGTTGAGACTCACTTTTACTTTTTCTGTTCGTTAATATTATTGGCCGCTTATCGCGACTGGCGCGTGCTAGTTCCCTTCACGATTGTCGTCGCGCTCGATCACTTCGTACGCGGCGTCTGGTGGCCGCAAAGTGCATTTGGCATCGCCACAGCCAGTCCCTATCGGTGGCTGGAGCACGCCTTCTGGCTAGTGGTGGCCGACGTGTTTCTGTTGATTTCGATCCGGATGAGCGTTTCCGAAATGCACACGCTGGCCCGCCACACGACGCGGATCGAACTAAATTCGCAAGAGTTGAATCGTGCCAAAGAACAGGCCGAAGCCGCCAACCGCTCCAAGAGCGAGTTTCTCGCCAACATGAGCCACGAGATCCGCACGCCGCTCAACGGCATCCTGGGTTTCACCGAGCTATTGATTCGCGGCGCCGACGGAGGCAACGAGCAAGAGCGGGCGGACTTCCTCAAGACGATTCGGTCGAGCGGCAAGCACCTGCTGCAGCTTCTGAACGACGTGCTCGACATTTCCAAGATCGAAGCCGGACAAATGCAGGTCGAGACAATCACCTGCTCGCCCCACCAACTGTTGGCCGAAGTCGTCTCCGTGCTGCGAGTCCCGGCGCGCAAAAAAGGCATCACGCTCGACTATCGCTGGGAGACGGGGATTCCCGAGACGATCCAGTCCGATCCACATCGGCTCAAGCAGCTGCTCATGAACCTGGTGAACAACGCGATCAAGTTTACCGACGAGGGGAACGTACTCGTTGTCGCCAAACTGCTCGATTCCGGCAAGACGCCGATGTTGCAGTTTCAAGTCCGCGACACCGGCATTGGCATTCCAACGGAAAAACTCGAAACGATATTCCATCCGTTCGTGCAAGCCGACAATTCGGTCACCCGCCGGTACGGCGGCACCGGACTCGGCCTGGCGATCAGCTATCGCATCGCCAAGTCGCTCGGCGGCGATCTCATGGTCGAAAGCAAGGTCGGTCATGGCAGCGTCTTCTCCGTGACCGTCGAGGTGGGCGACCTGACCGGTGTCACGATCACGGCGCGGCCGCCCGTCGCCATCGCCGGTGACGTCAGCAGCCAAGCGCCCGGAAGTGCGTCGCTCGAGGGAATGACGATTCTCTTGGTCGACGACGGCGAGACCAACCGCAAACTCATCAGCCTGTTCTTGACTCGCAGCGGGGCGATCGTCGAACTGGCTGAGAACGGCGCGCTGGCACTGCACGCGGCCGAACAGATGCCGTTTGACATTATTTTGATGGACATGCAGATGCCGGTCATGGACGGCTACACGGCTACGACACGACTCCGCGAAAAAGACTACCAAGGACCGATCATCGCACTCACCGCCCACGCCATGAAAGGCGACCGTGAAAAGTGTGAAGCGGCGGGCTGCTCGGGATACCTGGCCAAGCCAGTAAACATGGACGAGCTGGTTCGCACGGTGCGAATGGCGGTCGGTCAGTTCGCCGTCGCACAAGACGCGAGCTGCGTCTCACAACCCGCCCAGTCGGCGACCGCCTCGCAACCTGAGGTTGAAATATTTCACTCGACACTACCGACCGACGACCCCGAAATTCGCGAGGTCGTCGCTGAGTTCATCGACAGTATCAGCCAGCGGATGGACGCGATGAGCGCGGCGCTGGCGAGCGAAGACTTCGATGAGCTGGCGCGACTCGCCCACGCCCTGAAAGGCTCAGGCGGCACGGCCGGTTTCAACTGCTTCACCGATCCCGCCGCGCGGATCGAAAAGTCGGCCAAGGCACGACACCCCGAGAACATCGGCGACGCGATCGGTGAAATCCGAGAGCTGAAACAATGGGTGGCCGTATGATTGTCCGGCGACGCGGCTTTTTCGACGCAACTCTCTCCAGTGCTGCCTGTTTGGCGGCAGCGGTCGGCTGCGCGCCGCAGGCAAATGACCCGCTCGATTCGCTCCCCTGGAACAATGCGTCGATTCCGGCTTCGGCGAAAGACGCAGATTTGCCGAACGATACCGGCACGGAGTCGGTCGCGCGGGCGAACTCCAGAGAGCTTCAATTTCGCGATCGGATAGTGCAGAAGTACT
>JANNTD010000180.1:0-2212 GCA_031403315.1 Planctomycetota bacterium | reverse complement strand
GCGATTTGGAGTTTGTCTTTTGAGGCTGCTTCCTCTGTGTCGACCGCCACCTGTACCTGGTCAACAGCCGCCTTGACCGTGGCCCGCGACGTGCGGATCCCGATCACGACGACCAACAGGATGATGATGCCCACCATGTTGGTGAGCACATCGAGGAACGCGTCCTGCCCCGGCATGTCGGGGAGTTCTTCTTCAACGATTCGCGCCACTTGCCCCTCCTGCGCCCTGCTGGGCGACCGTACCACTGCGGATTTCGGCGCCGCTGTACTTCAAGAGCCGTACCAAATCGTCGCAGCGATGCTCGCCGTCGGCGCTGACCTTCAATTCCACCACCGGCCGCCAATACAGCCCCTGGCCGGCCATTCCCCAATCTTCGATGCGTTTGTCAACGGCCGAGATCAAATCTTCGTAAGCGACTTCCGGAACGTCGGCGAATTGGAATTCGCGTCCTGCAGCGGACGCTTCGTTCGTGGCCGATGCTTCCGGCAGTATGGCCAAAGCATCGTCGCGGACGACAACCTGGATCGTTCTGCGGATGGGAATCATGCCCGGGTTCGAGTTGCGAAGCGCCCAATTCTTGCCACGAACTTTCGTCTTATTGCGTTGCGCGGCCGCGTCGCCAGACTGCTCCTCACCGGCAGCGGCGCGGGCTTGGTCGTCGAGTTCCTGCTCGGGATCCTCACCACCGGCATACGAGCCGCTGACCGGTGAGCCGTCGGGCTGTCGTTCAATTTCCTGAGCGGAATCCTGCGGCGAGCTCGCTGGTCGCGGCTGACCGTCTGACGCGGTAGAAACGCTCGCCGGTGGTTTGATTGGCGAACCGGTGCTGCCGGGCGACTGTTTCGTCGCATAGCGATCGTCTGTCCCGCCGCCAACTTTGTGTTCGACTTCCGTAGCGCCTGGCGCCGGCACTTCTTCCACGTCGTCGCGTTCCACGACGACGATCGCGCGTCCGCCACCAGGTTTCGCCGCAAAGCGTGGCCCACCGCCGGCCGCTGGGGATGGACCGGCGACCTCGTAATCCAGATCCTCGCCCTCGTCGCTGCCGAAGCCGCTGCCGCCATCTCCGCCGCCATAGTCGCTACCGTAGCCTCCACCGCCACCACCGCCGGAGCGATAGGCGCCGTACGCCTGTGGCGCGGCTGCGGCCAACGCCCGAAGTCGTCCGCGGGATAACTCCGCCGCTTGATACTCGACCGTGGCAAGTTGCGGGTCGGCGGGCGCGAATTTCAGCTCCCAGTCCTCTTCCACAAGTTCGTAGCCGAACTCAGAGTCCCAGCTCTGAATCGCTTCGCGCACGTAGTAGTAGAACTTAACTCCCTTCGGCCGCACAATTATGAGCGGATAGGGCTCAGCTTCTTTGCCAGTGGCCGCGGCCGACTCGTACCTGACAATGTGCTCGCGTGCAGCGCGCAGCGCGGCGACGAGCGGATTGCCCGGCCCGATCGGTGGCTGAAAGTCTTCCATGGTGAAAACGACGCCTTCCGGCTGGAGCACGACGTCTTTCTCGCGACACTCGATGTAGACCGGTCGGCGATGTGTGCCGCGATGGCCTTGGTAGGGCACGATGGCATACGACTTGGCCCGCAACTTGGCTTCGGCGCGGAGCTCTTCGATGGTGTTGCGCGAATCGGCGATGAGCTGCTCCAGCCGTTCGACCTCCTGCAAGGCTTGCTGGCGGTCGTCGTAATGCTCGCCTTCGAGCGAGTTGAGTTCGGCGGCGGCCATTTGCAGCGATTCGAGTTGCTCACGGAGCCGCCGCATGTGATCTTCCAGGTGGCTCAACCGCGCTTGATCTTGATGGAGTTGGTCGGCGGCTTTGTCGTGGACCGCAGCCAGCTCCGTTTGATACTTGGCGATCCGTTCGAGCTCGCGCTGGGCGGCGGCGATGCTTACTTTGGTCTCGGCAGCACGGGCGACGGCCGCATCTTTCGCCGCGGCCTGTTGAATGACGGCTTCCTCGGCGGCCCGGACCTTCGACGAGCGCGCAACGCCAACCAGGAGCACCAGCAGCGACCCCATCGTGCACAAGAGCACCGCGACGAAGGGGAAGAGCTGAACGGCGTTCAGACTTTCTTGGTGTTTGGCGCGGCTCATGCAGCGTGGCTGGTCGGCGAATTGCCCGCGGTGGCCGCACTGGGCGACAACCGAGTCGGGGCGTAACCCATGCGGGCACAAAGCAATTGAATCGCAGCCGTGAGATTCAAGGCCA
>JANNTD010000179.1:0-5333 GCA_031403315.1 Planctomycetota bacterium | reverse complement strand
AAAACGCTCCCGGGTCTTGCGACTCGGGAGCGTCTTGTGTGTTGCTTTCGCGCGAGCGATTAGGGGAAAGGTTCGGCAGGAGCCTCGCCCTCCCTGCTCGACTAGCAGGCTTGCACGGCGACCGCGCAGGGGCCTTTCTTGCCTTCGCCGACTTCGTAGATCACGGTCTGACCTTCGGCGAGTTGCTCGATCTGCACACCACGCAGCTCGGAGTGGTGGAAAAACAGGTCGTCGCGGCCGGTGGCGATGAACCCGAATCCCTTTTCGGCGATAACTTTCTTGATCTTACCTTCTGGCATTTCTGCTCTCCAAAAAAACACTTCTTTGGCCGGCGCTACGAACCGCTCACGCGGCAGCGCGTCGGCCGAAACCTGAGAAAAGCAGAACGCCATCCACCGAGGCGGCGCACATCGACGAAGCGTGCTTCGAAGAAGGGCACCACGACCGAGAGAAGGGCGTGACGGAAAAGAACGACCCGGGGGCGTCGTGAGCGCGAGTGATTCGACGGTCGCGTCAAACCGGTCGCCTGCCGTGTGAAAACACGAGCAAGGTTCCGCAACGCGTCCGTGCAACCCGCACTAGACTGGTATCTATTTCTTATCATCTTCTGCTTGTCACGAAACGCCGTGACGAGTCAAGCATAGGTCATGGGGGGGCGGATGGCAATGGAGAAGCGGGTGCCCAAATTGTCTGGATTACCGGAATTTCGGGTGAATGGGCAAATTTAGCGCGGAAGGGGTAGGGAATCGGGACCGGCGGACGGGAATTATCCCAAGGCGCATTTATCCAGAAGCGCGACTTACAAAGTGCATTTGCAGAGCCAGCGGCAGTCACGCTGCGCGTAACGCCGCATCGCAGGCGGCGCGTTTGGCGAAGATGTTCAGTTGCAGGTCCATTCCCAAGTGGCAGGAATCGTCGACCAGCGGCCGAGGCGGGCAGAACTGCGTTTGCACTTTATAGCGAAAACCGCTCTCTGAGAGCTTCGTCAACAATTGGTGCAACGACTGCGGGGCGTCGGCAAACGAATGGTACTCGACCATGATTTGCGACACAGCGTCGAGCCGCCGGCTGGCGCAGAGTACGTCGGTCTCGACGCCTTCGACGTCGAGCTTCAGCAAATCGACCGGCTCCGTGAGGAGCTCGTCGAGCGATAGGGTGGGCACCGTGATTTGTTCAATCGCGTCGGCCAGTGCGTGGATCCGGCCGGCGTCGGCTCCCTCGCGATGAAATGCCACGCGCTCCGCGTCGACGGCGATCGCCTTGTTGATCAGCGTCACGTTGGTAAGCCCGCGCTGCGTCACATTCTGTTCCAGCAGTGCGAAGATCTGCGGATCGGCTTCGACGGCAACGATCCGCGCGGCTGGATAGAGCTGTTTGAAGTACACAACGCTCAAACCGCAGTGCGCACCGCAGTCGACGATCCGCGGCGCCGGGCCCGACGCCTCAAACCGGTACAATTCGTTGACAACGATTTCCTGATAACTGGTGTAGAAGGAGACGCCATCGGGAATGCAAAACGGCTCACCTAAAAGTTGCTCGGTGCGGACCTCGTACCGCGGCTGAAAGAGCAGGTGTTCGAATGGTTTCAGTGGCAGTGGCCGCGGTGGCGGTCGCCGCGAACTCAACCAGCGGCTGAGGCGGGACATCGGCGATGTGCTCCGGCGAATTGGGTGATACGAGGCCTGCGTAATAGCCGGATCGTAGCCGCAACCGGCAATTCGGGACAGAGTGTTTGCCGACTGCAAAAACGACTGAAAAATAGGTGTTGTCCGCGGCGTGTGGGGACTGCACGATTAGTTAAGTTACCAGACGCCCCCACTGTCAAGAAAAATCCTGAGGCAGCATGACTTTCGCTGGAAATTGGCGATGACTAGCCGCGCCAGGGGCCGCCGCGGCCGGGACGGCCTTCGATGGGCGGGAGGCCGCGCTCGGCGCGGCGATCGTTCATGCGGCGGCCGAATTCGGTGAATTGGGCGCGCATCTTCGGGTCGGTGCGGTCGAGGCGTTCTTTGCGGCGCTGGTCACGCTGGGCTTCGGTCATGTTACCGCCGCGATCGCCGCCGCGTCCGCCCCGGTTCGCGTTGGGATTCTGGGCGCGTTCGCGCTGGCGCTGTTCCATGCGGTCGATCATTTCATCGAGCCGCTCGCGTTGCTGGTCGGGAGGGAGTTGGAAGAACTCGTCCATCCGCTGCTGGGCGAATTGCTGCCAGCGCTCGCGGCCGCCGTCGCGGAGCGTGTCGCGTTGGGCGTCGGTCAGGCCGTCCATGCGCTGGCGGAAGTTGTCCCACTGGGCGCGACGCTCGGCGTCGGGGAGGTCGCGGTTTTCGAACATCTGATCGCGGAGCTGCTGCATCTCAGCAACGACCGGGTCGGTGCCGCCGAACAGGCCGAAGGCCCAAGCGGCTGCGGCGAGGACCAAGAGAGTAGTGACAGCGATGGTGAGTTTGCGTTTGTCCATGTATTTTCTCCCAATGAATGACCTTTATTCGGAGACAATGAGTGCATCGACGTGGCCGTCGAGATACAAGAAGTTCTTGGAGCCATCTTCGTCTTCGCTGCCGTGGAAGGGTTTGAATTCGTTGACGACCCAGACTCGCGTTGAACTGCGCGGTTCGTTGCCCTCGCGCGGCATCAAGGCCTGTTGTCGTGTCTTGTTCCTAAAACGATTAAATGGATCGTATTCGTAACTTGTGCCCTGGGCGTCAAAATAGGTGACGTAGCCGCTCTCTTCTTCGTCGGGGTAATCGCGGTCGCTGGGGCAGTGGAACATCTCGCTCGTTTCGTCGGGGCCAATCAATTCGCAGTAGGGGCCGATCACTTCCATCAGGCTGGGCAGCTTGGTGGGAATACTCTTGGTGAAATTGGCACAGTTCGGAAACTTTCCGTTGGGGCCCTGCGTTTGGAGGTACATCTCGAGGGCGACGCCGACCTGCCGCAAGTTGGAAATGCACTGGGTTCGGCGGGCCGCCTCGCGGGCGGCCTGGACGGCCGGGAGCAAAAGCGCAATCAAGACGCCGATGATCGCAATCACGACCAACAGCTCGACAAGTGTAAACCCGCGCGGGCGGCGAACTTGGCGGTGCATGGTGCTGTCACTCACTCTACGGATCACCAGGGAGGAGGCGGACGATCTGCCCAGAGCGTTCCCGAAAGTTTGAACCCCGTCGGTGTCGTTGGGTTTCGCGTTGGCCGAGCAAGAAACTTTGCCCGCTGGCCGGGCGGGCAGTGCCAGCTTCGGGCAGAAAAGACGGGCGGTTTGGAAAAGCCGGCGATTTCACGCGGCGGCCAATTGCCTGAGGGGACCGGCGAGTCTATCATTTTTGCCAATGGGTTCCTTTTTTTGCGCAATTCACGTCGGTTGAGGCCTTTAGAATCGAATGAGCACGAAGGGTGAAGCGTTTGCTGGAGTTTCGGTCGCCTTGGTCACGCCGTTTGCCGACGGCAAGGTCGACTACGAAATCTTCCGGCAGCAGATCGAGTTCCAGATCGTGGCGGGCACCAATTGCCTGTGCCCGGTCGGCACCACCGGCGAATCGCCGACGCTGATGCACGACGATCACGAGCGGGTGATCGGGTTTGTCGTCGACACGGTGGCTGGGCGGTGCAAGGTGATGCCCGGCACGGGGTCGAACAACACGGCCGAGGCCCTGCGGCTCACCAAGTTTGCCGAGAAGGTGGGGGCGGACGCGGCGCTGCAGGTCGCGCCCTACTACAACAAGCCGACGCAGGAAGGCTTCTACCAGCACTTCAAGCTGTTGGCCGAGGAGACCGGCCTGCCGCAGTGCATCTACAATATCCCCGGCCGGACCGGCAAGAACATCGAGCCGGAGACGATCGTGCGGCTCGCCGAGCTCACGAACATCACGATGGTCAAGGAGGCGACCGGCTCGCTCGACCAGGCGTCGCAGATTTGCTCGGCGACGAACCTCACCGTGCTCAGCGGCGACGACAGCCTCACGCTGCCGCTAATGGCGGTCGGGGCGCGGGGCGTGGTCTCGGTCGTGGGCAACATCGTGCCGCGCGACATGATCGCGCTGGTCAAAGCGATGGACGCCGGCAACCTGGCCGAAGCGCGGCAGTGGCACCAGAAGCTGTTCCCGCTCTGCCGCGACATGCTGGGACTCTCGACGAACCCGATCCCGATCAAGGCGGCGATGAAGCTCTTGGGCCGCGACCCGGGCGAGCTGCGGCTGCCGATGACCCCGCTCGACAAAGACGGCGAAGCGAAGCTCCGCAAAACGCTGGCGAACTACGGGTTGCTGTAGTACGTTAGCCTTTCCAGGCTGATATTTTTCGTACGATGTCAGGCTAGAAAGCCTGACGTACTATGCCGCGTCTCGTCATCCTCTGCGAATTCCTGACGCTGTTGGGCGGTGAGCGGTCGATGCTTTCGACGCTCGCGGCGGTGCGGGCGGCGGGATTCGACGTTCACGTGGCCGCGCCGCCGGTGGGCGCGCTGGCCGATGCTGTGCGCGACGCGGGTGTGCCGCTCGTCGAGTGGACGACCCACGATGTGGCGGGCGCGCGGCGGCCGGGTGAGCAGATTCGCCAAGACTTGGCGCAACTTGTCGCGCGGCTTTCGCCCGATCTGGTGCATGCCAACAGTTTGTCGACGGCGCGGCTTGCGGGGCCGGTGCTGGCCGCGGCGGGCGTGCCGAGTGTGGGGCACTTGCGCGACATCGTGGGGCTCTCGCGGCAGGCGATCGAGGACGTGAATTGTTTCGATCGGCTGGTGGCCGTGTCGCGCGCGACGCGCGAGTTCCATGTGGGGCAGGGGATCGACGCGGCGAAATGTGTCGTCGTGAACAACGGCGTCGATCTGCAAAAATTTCGGCAGCGGATGGCGACGGGATATTTGCACTGCGAGCTAGGTCTCGCGCCGCAAGCCCGGTTGGTGGCGACGATTGGCCAAGTCGGGATGCGGAAGGGGACCGATGTGGCGCTCGCGGCGGCGGTGCAGTGGGCGGCAGTGCTGCCAGACGTGCATTGGCTGATTGTCGGCGAGCGGACCTCGAAGAAGGACGAGGCACGCGAGCTCGAAGCGCGGCTGCATGAAATGGCGCAGGAGCCGCCGCTCGCGGGTCGGGTGCATTTCTTGGGCACGCGCAACGACATCCCGCATCTCCTGCCGGAATGTGCTTTGTTGGTCCACGCCGCGCGGCAGGAGCCCTTGGGCCGGGTGTTACTCGAGGCCGCCGCTTGCGGTTTAGCTGTCGTGGCGACCGACGTCGGCGGCACGCGAGAGATTTTCCAGACCGAGGCCGACGGAGCCGGGCTCGTACCGGTGGACGATTTTGTCGCAATGGCGGACGCGGTAACGGCGCTTCTTGGCG
>JANNTD010000178.1:0-4621 GCA_031403315.1 Planctomycetota bacterium | reverse complement strand
CATCCAGGCCGAGGCCGAGGCTCAGGCGATCAAGATTCAGGCTCTTGCCCAAGCCGACGCCTATCAGCAAATCGCCGCGCAGATCGGCAGCAGCAACGCGGCGCTGATCGAAGTGCTCAAGATCGTCGGGGAACGCGGCATTGAGATCACGCCGCGAGTGATGGTCACCGGCGGTGGCGCGAATGGCGGCAGCCAAACCACCGCGCTAATCGGCACGATGCTCGATACGATGGTGGATCGCACACCGACGCAGCCGACGACGACACGAACACCGGCGCCGCGGTAATTGTAAGCGTCAGGTGCCGTATTCGACTTCGACGTCGCCGCGGAGGCGGAATTTCACTTCGATCTCGAGTCCGCACTCATAGCAGTAGACCACCACGCAGCGCCCCAGCAGGCCGCAGTAGCTGGTCATAGTCGGCTCGCCGGTGCAGCAGGCGGGCAGGCAGAGCGGGATCTCGTAAAAGCAGCCGTCGGCCGGATTCTGCGTGACCATCGTCAGCTCGACGAAGGCCGAACCGCCGAACAATCTCCGAGCGCGATGGGTGACGTCGTAGTCGATCCGCGCGACGGGATGCACCGTCACGGCCCCTTGCGGCGGCGACAATTCTTCTAGTAGCGGAGCGGCCTGTGCGGGAGCGACATAGATCGGTTCCGGCGAAGTCGGCACGGCGGGCACGAGTTCGGGTTGCCCAGCCGGCTGTTCGATGAGCACCGAAGAATCTTGCTGGGCCGACGTTGGGTTGCCCCAACCGAGCACCCAACACGACGCGACGACCGCCGCAACAACACTGATGCTTCGCAACGAATGATTCATGGTGCCGCTCCTCTCAACGGTCGAGTGCGCGATTGGCCAAAGCCGGCCGGCGGCGCGATGCACTGCCGCTAGACAATTTTAATTCAATCGCGGAGCCGGGGCTACCCGCTCGACGGCGGCAGAAATGACCGAATTTTCCGCAGAATTGCGGCTTTGTTGCGTCAAACGAGGAGCTATTTCTCGGTCAGCTCTTCTTCCCACTCGCCTTCCTCGGACTCGTCCCATTCTTCGTCGGAGTCGTCCTCGGACACCGCTTCGGAGTCGGCCTCGTCGTCTTCCCACTTTTCGTCGTCGTCGGCGTCTTCGTCGGACTCGTTTTCGTCGGAAGCGTCCTTTACATCCCCGCTCGCTGAAGCGAGCTCGCCGTCTTCATCCTCCCATTCGTCGTCGACGTCGTCGCCGAAGGGAGCGGTGGACTCGTCGTCCAAATCGCTCGGTTCATCGGGCTCGGGGACGATGCGGTTGCGGCGTGGGGCGGGCGAAGTTGACGTGGAAACGGTGGCGGCCGATTTCTCGTAGCGCGGAAGCGCTTCGGCGGTGGCGGGACGGGAATTTTGGCCGCCACCGGGTAAGGTGGCGGCGCCGACTGGTGCGCCCCCGCTCGCTGAAGCGAGCTCGCCCGCTTTCGCGCGGCTCATGACTTCCCAGTCTTCGATCGAGATCATCACTTCGCGGGCTTGCGAACCATTGTACTCGCCGACGATGCCGTCTTCGGCCATAAAGTCGACCAGCCGCGCGGCTCGACCGTAACCGATGCCCAGCGCCCGCTGCAGGAGCGACACGCTGCCGCGCCGCTCGCGGACCACGATGTCGACGGCCGTGTCGTACAAATCGTCGCGGTTTTTGAGGCCACCGGCACCAATCGCTTCGAGCTCCTCCTTCGTCTTGAGCTGCATCAACTCGCCGGCGAACTGCGGATCGTCGGTGCCGACGAAATCGACCACTCGCGTAATTTCATCATCCGAAAGATACGTGCCTTGGCCGCGGATGAGAGTGCTCGTGCCGGGGAGCAGGAACAGCATGTCGCCGTTGCCCAGCAGTTTGTCGGCGCCCATTTCGTCGAGCACCACGCGGCTGTCAACTCGGCTTGCCACTTGGAACGCGATCCGCGCCGGCAGATTCGACTTGATCAAGCCGGTGATCACGTCGACCGTCGGCTTCTGGGTGGCGAGAATCAGATGGATCCCGACCGCTCGGCTCTTTTGAGCCAGCCGAATGATGTGCTGCTCGACCTCTTTGCCAGAGGTCATCATCAAGTCGGCGAGCTCGTCGGCCACGATCACGATGAACGGCAACTGACGTGGAATCTGCTTCCAATGTTCGTCGGACTCTGGCTGAATCCGTTCGCGCAGCTCCTCTTCGCCGAGCTGGTTGTAAACGCTCACGTGCCGCACGCCGGCCCGCGAGAGCAGTTGATAGCGTTCTTCCATCTTGTCGACGGCCCACGCCAGAATTGCCTCGGCCTTGCGCATGTCGGTCACGACCGGGTGCATCAGATGCGGCAATTTGCTGTAGCCGTTGAGTTCGACCATCTTCGGGTCGATCATCAGCATCCGCACTTCGTCGGGCCCGCGGCTCATCAGGATCGAGACGATGATCGAATTCAGGCAGACGCTCTTGCCCGTGCCCGTGCGGCCAGCGATCAGCAGGTGCGGGAGCGTCGTGAGGTCGATCGTCATCGGATTGCCGGCGACGTCCTTGCCGAGATAGATCGGAATCTTCATCCGCTTGGCCCGGCCGTTGGTCTCTTCGATCACTTCGCGGAGGCGGACCAATTGGCGGTTCTCGTTGGGCACTTCGATGCCGACCGTGTTCTTGCCGGGGATCGGGGCCACGATGCGGACACTCGGTACGCGGAGCGCGATGGCGAGGTCGTCGGCCAGATTCGAAATCTTGGCCAGCCGCAGGCCCGCCTCGAGCTCGACTTCATACTGCGCGATCACTGGGCCGGTCTCGATCTCGACCACGCGCACGTTGAAGCCGAAGTTCTTGAACGTTTTCTCGAGAATCTTCGCTTTGCGGCGGACTTCTTTCTCGT
Source organism: Planctomycetota bacterium (assembly GCA_031403315.1). Classification (GTDB taxonomy): domain Bacteria; phylum Planctomycetota; class Planctomycetia; order Pirellulales; family Lacipirellulaceae; genus DASYDU01. Next base: position 1,766 of record JANNTD010000178.1, on the reverse strand, counting down.
GCTCCTCGTAGCAAATTTCTTCGTTCGGGAGCAGCAAATCGAGCGGCGGCATCTCGTAGGCGATTTCTTGGTCGGCCTGCTGGTCGGCCGCTTCGAGTTGCTCGATCAGCTCATCACGCTCGGACTTCTTATCGGCCGCCGGTTGGGACGGTTGGCGACGGCTCTTGATGCCCAGCGCCGCCTTCAAGCCATTGGCGAACTTCGAGCCGCTGCCGGCCGGTTCGGCTTTGAAATCGGTATCTTCCTCGTCGGCCTCGTCTTCTTCGTCGTCGCCTACTTCGTCGGTTTCTTCTTCCTCTTTTTCGGCGGCCGCTTCTTCGGCCTTGTCGGCTGGAGTGCGGATGCGAATCGTGCGGTCTCCGCCGCCGTCCTCGTCTTCCTCGTCCAGCGCCGCCGCAATCTCGTCTCCATCTTCAAGATCGGACTTCACGCGGCTGGTCTTTCGCTTCGCTGCGACGCTGCCGAGGTGTCCCAAGTGAGCGAGCGAGCGGCCGGAGACACTCGTCGTCACCGCCGCCGCTCGGAGCAGAACGTAATCGGTCGCCAGCAGCAAACCGGCCGCCAGCACGCTAAGCGTGAAAATGAACGCGCCCGTCTTGGCGAAGTGCATTTCCAAGAGCCCGCGGCCCATCGCGCCGACGTAACCGCCCGAGCCGATCACCGGCCCAGGCGTCCAATTCGGCACTAACAGCGCCGCGAGCGTTGTCAAACCCACCAGCGACACGATCCAGCCGACCGCACGCAGCATCGGCTGGTCGATCTCGCGCCGCATCAAGAGCATGACGGTCAGTGCCGCCAGCGAGCCCAACAGATAGTACGCACCGAAGCCCAGGCTCTCGAACAGGAAATTGGCCGTGTACGCGCCCGCGATGCCGCAGGCGTTGTGGATCGATTGGCTCGGCGGATCGACGAGCAGGCTGGGCGGATCGAAGCGATCGAACGTCCCCAGCGACGCGCCGAGAAACGCCACGCCGGCCACGAGCACCAGCGCGCAGAGGTCGAGCTTCAAGCTGCGGTTTTCAAACATGCGAGGCCGTCAGGACCACGTCGGGTCGCGCGATAAGTGCGAAGGCGGACGTGACCGGTCGTGTGGGGTGCGATCGAGTTGCTTGGGCACGTCCATGCCCGATGAGCTATCCGTAACGGCGGCGGGCTCGGGAGGGCGAGGCTCCCGCCGAGCCATTCTCCGGGACCGGCTCAGCAGGAGCTTCACCCTCCCGATGCGCATGACGCCGCAGCTATTTAGGTTTCGGTCACCGCCGCTAGCATTCACCACCTTTCAACCCTGCCACGTCAGGCCTTACGCCGCGGCTACTTCGAATATCTCCGTTTCAATACGGAGGACCAGTAGCTTCGACGGCGGGCGACGACGACAAACCATCCTTTATCCCGCCTCACGCCAGCACAACCATCACAACCGCTATCGCTTGATGCGCAAGCACCGCCGTTGACGCTCGCGGGGGATTTTCCTATAGCTCGCGTGCCAACGTGCCGCAATGTCGGCACGGTGGCGATTGACTCCTCATCTCCTCATCCCAGACGCTCGTCGGCCACACTTCCACCATCCGCGGCGGCCGACTCGGCATTCGAAGCTCCCTAACCTCATTCCTCGCAAATGCGATTGCGAAAATCACGGAACATGCTGAGCCGGCCGCACGGCCTCTCGTGGGCGCTGCTTTGTGCGGCTTTCATCGCCGCCGCGCTTGGAAACAACCATTCGGCACATGCTCAGCATTTCACTTACGGGGATCAACTTGGCTACTACG
>JANNTD010000177.1:0-3609 GCA_031403315.1 Planctomycetota bacterium | reverse complement strand
GTGTATCGCGCGCGGCACGTCGAGTCAGGCCGGCCGGCCGTGATCAAGTTTCTACAAAGCCACGCGATCGCCGAGCCCGATCTGCAGCGCCGCTTCGTCCGCGAAGTCGCCATCGTCGAGAAACTCAACCATCCGAACATCGTGCGGCACTACGACTGCGGACTTGCCGAGGACCGCATCTTTTTTGCCATGGAACTCGTGGAATGCGGCACGCTCAAAGACGTGCTGCGGCAGCGCGGCAAGCTGCCGTGGCGCGAGGCGGTCGAGTGTGCGATTCAGATTTGTGCGGCCCTCGCGCACGCGCATGAAATTGGCGTGATCCACCGCGACCTCAAGCCGGCGAATTTGTTCCTCGCGGAGGATGGCCGAGTGAAGATCGGCGACTTTGGTCTCGCCCGTGATCTCAACAGCGCACGGCTCACGCTCGACGGCCAGACGGTCGGCACCTGCCGCTACATGCCGCCCGAGCAAATCGCCGGCGACGAGAAGCTCACCGGCGCGGTCGATCTCTACGCGCTCGGTTGCATTCTCTATGAGATGCTCGTGGGCCGCACGCCGTTCGACGGCCGCACGATCGTCGAGATCTTCGAAGCCCATCTGAACGACTTCCCGAAGGAGCCGGCGGAGCTAGTCCGCGATTGCCCGGAGGACCTTTCCAATCTCGTGATGCAGCTCTTGGAGAAGAGTCCCTCCGATCGCCCTGCGGAAGCGGCCGCCGTGCAAGCGGCACTGGTGGACATATTGCACAGCCGCCCGATGCGGCTCGCCCCGCGGGCCGCGCACGAGCTGCACGCCGACCTCGCCGCGGCCGCTCACCCCGACATGCCGAATCTCACCGAGCGATTGCAGACTCCCGGCCCACCGGCCGACGAGCGTTCGCCGTGGCGAATGCTGGCCGCGATCGGCCTGTTGGCCGGCATTGTCATTGTTCTGACGGTGATCTGCTGGTGGCGATAGCGGCCGGTCGCTTGGGCTGTATGGCTGGCGTCGTAAACCAGGGTTTATTCCTCGCAATTCGCTGAGATTCCGCTACCATGTAGACTGGCGAAGAGGCGGACCTCTCGGACGCTGCCGTCAGATTCATGGCACGCCTCGGTCGACACCTGGTCGCGTCGGTGCCGGAGCGAGATTCTTAGGACAGCCATTGTCCGTTCGTTGGAGAGTTATTGACGATGCAACATCGGGCGAAATTGCCACCGGTGGCGAACCACTCTCTCTGGTCGGCTGCGCTTGTTCCGCTGCTGGCGATCGTGGCCACGATATCGCTGGCGACAGTTGCCGACGCAGCGCTATTGGCGGAGGAGCGATTTCTCACCAGTGCATCGCCTGCCGGGCCAGAATACTTGCTGGGTAATTTGGAAGGACAGGGCCCCACTTCGCTCGGCTTCACGGGCGCTTGGTTCTCTAGCAGCGGTGCGACAGCCACCGTGAGCGCCGCGTCGCTCAACTACCTCGACGCAAACTTTCCTGCCGAGACGGGCGGCCGGATGTTGAGCCCGACTACCGATTCTCGCGTGCATCGCCTGCTGGCCACCTCGAATCCGTTCGAGACGACCGACTCTGGCACGGTCTACATGTCGTTCTTGCTCCAAACGGGCACCAACAACGGCTACCGCGCATTTGAAATGCACAACGGCGGCAACACCGACGCGACGCACCGTACTCTGCAGATCGGCTTGCACAATGGCGGCGACTTCCCGCTCCCCAACAACTTCGGCTTCCGCGTCAATAACAACGGTTCGCTAGAAGTCGCGTTGAGCGCTGAGAACAGCAACGCGAACCTGTTCTTGGTGAAATTTGTCCTTTCGACGACGAACAATGCCGACACGATCACGGTTTGGACCAATCCCAGCCTGGCCAGTCTGGCCGGCGATCCGGTGGGCGGCTTGACGGCGTCGAATTTCAACTTCGCGGCCGACCGCCTCGGTGCGGGCCATTTCGGCGGTAACACGCTCGGCTTCGACGAGCTTCGCATCGGCACCACGCTCCAGGACGTGCTCACCGATTTCTTGACCTGCGATGTCAACGGCAACGGCGTCTGCAATTCGTCCGACATCGCGATCATCAGCCAGAACATGTACCTCGCCGGCGACTTTCTGCACGGCGACGTCGACAACAACGGCATCATCAACTTTGCCGACTATCGCCTGTTTAAAGACCACCCCGCGCGGGTCGTCGGCTTCGATGCGCCGGGCGGCGGCAGCGTGACGATTCCCGAGCCCGCGGCCATGTTGTTGATCGGTGCTATTTGGTTGTGTTATTGCGGAGCGGGCGCACGACGGACACGGACTGCACCGACAAAGTCGACCAGAATTCTTCTGGCGCTGCTGGCGCTGCTGGTGATGCTGGGAATGACTCTCGGCGAATCGCGAGTTGCCCACGCTGCTGCCGAGGACTTGCTAAACGACGAACTCGCCTTCTCTGGCGTTACGCTCAATTTACGACCATACGTCAATCTGCCGACCGGCTTCAACGACATTATCTCCATGACGACGCGGCCCGGCGACACGCGACTGTACGTCACGACGCAGGAAGGCACCATCTTCGCCGTCAAAGAGAGTGGCAACGGCAGCACCACTCCCGTCGCTTGGTTCAATCTCTCCACCGCTGTTCAAGCCGCGACCGGCCGCACGGTGTTCGGCGGCAATGGGCACGACGGACTGCAGTCCACCGCCTTTCACCCCGACTTTGAAAACGTAGGCGCGCCAGGCTACGGCAAGCTCTACACCACCTTCATGGAGACTGCGGCCCCTTCGGCCGTCGGACATCACTACCTCGGCAACACGACCGGCGGCGGTGCCGAAAGTGTGTTGACCGAGTGGAACTACGACCACAACACGGGCCAGGTCGACCCGCTCACTTACCGGGAGTTGTTCCGTGTGAAATTGCCGGTCCAGGACCACAAGATCAAGCAGGCCCGCTTCAATCCCTACGCGGCGCCCGGCGACGAAGACTATGGGCTCCTGTATCTCACGCACGGCGACGCAAGTTCGCAGCAGTCAACTGAAGACCGCCCCCAGGAACTCGACAATCCGCTCGGCAAGATGCTGCGGATCAATCCGCTCCAGTCCGGTGCTGATACGTACTCGATTCCAGCCGGCAATCCGTTTGCCGCGAACGGCGATCCCAACGTGCTGAAAGAGGTGTACGCCTACGGCTTCCGTAATCCGCATAATTTCTCCTTCAATGAAGACGATGCGGGGAACGTCCACATCTTGGTGGGCGACATCGGCCGCGACAACGTCGAAGAGGTCAACCTAGTCGTCAATGGTGGCAACCATGGTTGGACAGAGCGCGAGGGAACCTTCGTCCACAAGCAAGGGACGAACAGCGGAGTCGACGCCGGGTACATCGCGGGCGTTACAAACCTCGCCGCCAACGAAGATGAAATCGGACTCGACGCCCTGGGAAACCGCTACACCTATCCCGTCGCCCAATACGACCACAACGGACCCAGCGTCAACATTGGTGACGGCTACGTCTCGGTCGCAATCGCCAGCGGGTTCGTGATCCGCAACGGTAGCGATCCGGCGCTCGACAACCAGTTCATCTTCAACAACTTTGGCGGCAACGTGGGCAACGTGGGCGGAGCGCCCTATCACACTGATT
>JANNTD010000176.1:0-1114 GCA_031403315.1 Planctomycetota bacterium | reverse complement strand
CCTCATCAGCTTGGCGCTGCCGCCTCAAATCTCGCCCTTGATATAAGCCTGCATCGTGCGGCGTTTGAGACCGGCAATGGAGGCGGTGGGATTGAGCCCCTTCGGGCAGTGCTGCTCGCAACTCTGGTGCGTGTGGCAGCTATGGCAACCACCTTTAGCGGCGACAGCCTGCAGTCGCGCTGGTCGGCCAGCATCGCGCACATCGTTTTCCAGCGTCCATGCCCTGTTGAGCGCGGCCGGCCCCAGATAGTCATCGTTCCAGCGCACGCTATCGCAGGCCGCAAAGCAGATGCCGCAATTGATGCACTCGACGGCTGCGTCCACATTGATACGCTCGACGCTGGACGGCAGGATCGGCTCGATCGCATCGGCTCGTGACTTTGATGGCACGAACGTGCCGCCCGCCGCCTGCCACTTCTCGAAGAACCGCGTCATATCGGACGCCAAATCTTTGATGACCGGAAGATTGGCCAGCGGCCCGATCTCGAGTTTGCCATCCTCGATCACTTTCGAGACATGCGTGCGACAGGTCCAGCGCGGGCGGCCGTTGACGGTCATCGCGCACGAACCGCACATGCCGACGCGACACGCGAAGCGATAGCTCAGACTTGGGTCAAGTTCGCGCTGCACGTAGGTGACGATGTCGAGCACGGTTTGATTGGCGCGCTTAGGCACGGTGAAAGTCTCATAGCTGCCCTGCTCCTGGCCGCGCCACAGCGAAACATCGATCGTGGGTTCGGTATCGGACATCAGGCGCGCTCGGTCGGTTGCTTCAAGCGCTTAGGCTAGCAGATACAGGGTGTTGGCGTGAAGGGTGTGCATGCGGGCAAGCATTGCAGCGTTGACCGTTGCCACCAGCCATCATGCGGACCTAAGCTCACAAAAACGAAGCAGAGGACGCGCGCGCCATGGCCCAAAAGACTGTTATCACCTGCGCCGTTACCGGCGGCTTCGACACCGTCGACAAGAATCAGGCCGTACCCGTCAGCCCCGAACAGATCGCGCGATCGGCGCTCGATGCGGCCAATGCCGGCGCAGCAGTCGTTCATATCCACGTACGTGATCCCAAGACCGGCAAGCCGTCGATGGCGTTGGAGTTGTATGAGGAGACCGT
>JANNTD010000175.1:0-6218 GCA_031403315.1 Planctomycetota bacterium | reverse complement strand
CCGGGTCGCAGCGAACCACGTGCGAACAAGCGGCGTCCCAAACTCCTACAACTCCTGACCAAGCCTCGCCACCAAGCCAAGCCCGAACTGGCGGCCGCCGCGTGACGTAAAACCTTTCACACAAAGCGGCAGTGCCATTCGGGTCTGACCCCTTTTTCCTTCCTTAATCCCACTCTCACCGGCCGCGTCTCCGCGCCCGCCCCAGCCATGCGCACAGACCGAGACTCAAAAGCACAATGCTCGACGGTTCGGGCACGCCAAACGGCTTGGAATAGTCGAAACCTGATTCGGACGTGATCGACCACTGGTCTCGCGGGATAATACCGCCAGGGCCTGTCACGCTAACGATGCCGCCCCAGTGAAGACTACCCGAGACGTCAGCCTCGAACCCGCCTAATCCGTCTAGACTCTGGAGAACATTGTTATCTGGATTGGCACTTCCGTTCAGGGTCATTCCGTATCCAACTTCAAATTCCACCCCGACTGGTACGCCCATAATAAGGGTGAGTGTGTCAGGACATTCTTTCAATTCGTGGACACCCGGAGCCGCTTTTCCGTATCCCCATAAGTTGAGGGGTTGATGCGGTGCGGCCCCCAGAGTTGGAAAGGTGCCGAGATCTATAAGATTGAATTCAACGACAGCGACGCCGTTACCTACAGCAGCCACACTTATGTCGCTATCAATAAACACCTTGAAATCTACTGTGACGTTTGCGAATTGCGGTAAGCCTCTGACGTTAAACGTAACCGTCTCCCTCCAGGACGCCAACGAATTCGTTTGTGCTAGAGCCTCACCTACGTCCCGAAGTGCAGGCGGGACTTGAGCGACGCCACTAACCTTAAGCCCTAGATCGCCGACTGCTGCCCGGGCGCTGACCTGTGCGACAGCGCTCATGGGGACTTCCTCAGCTGAGTTGCCTAGATCGACATTAGCAGTCGCATTGTCAAGATTGAATTCACCTACGGGTCCCTCGGAGAAAAATTCTCCTGCTCGGCCAATATGAGCATTGACATTATAGGACGCAACAACGGTCGTTGCGGCATAAGCCGTTTGCCTCATTTCGGCAACCATAATGAACAATGTAAGTACACAAAGTCGCGTGAGTTTCATGAGACGAAGCTCCAGGGATTTACTTGCGTAAGATCCTGTCGTGCTCTGTTCGCACAATGAGTGTGCGCAAACGGAAGCCGACGCTGACACGCATTAGTGAAAGCAGCTCCAACAATCGGAGCGGGCAGACGATCCGAAAAACCAGATTATTCGAAATCGTTGAGGAGCATTGGCGGCGCTCTAAGCCACGCAGGCCCGAAGAACTATGCGGCATCCTGACATGCCCCACTGGCCGGCGTCAACTGTTTTATCCAAAAAACCTGGATCTTGCACTGACGGCGCGTAGTTGGAGCGTGGCACGCCCGCGAATTCGGCTTCAATCGCGCACGAAACCTACATAGCAAGCCGGACAATGCGCCAGTATCGTTGACGCTGGAATCGGATTCTGGGCCGGAATGACCAGCAACGATCTAACCCGCGGCGAGGCGCGCAAGCGTTAGAACGCCGTCGTGAGCGGCATCGCGCCGTCCACGCCCGCGATGCGCGGGATGACGTCCCAGCGGCGTTCGCCGCGGGTGGCGTCGCGCGGGAGCGATTCGATCAGTCGCAGCCGCGGCAAGAGGCCGGTGCGGTGGGCGACTTGGATGGCGAGGCCCGGTCGAGCGTTCGCTTCGAGCACGACGGGGCCGATCGTGGCGTCGACCACGAAGTCGACGCCGATGTAGCCCATTTCGATCGCGTCGCTGAGCTTCATCGCTGCAGCGAGCAAGTCTTTCCAGCCGGGGATCTCGAAGCCGGCGATCAATTCGCCGGTGTCGGGATGGCGCGAGATCGGGCGGTTCTTGCAGACGCCGCCGAAGGTGCGGCCGGTCACGAGGTGGACGGCCGCCGCGGCCGCGCCTTGGTGCAAGTTGGCCCGGCCCTCCGAGGCCTTGGTGGGCAGGCGGACCATCGCCATCACGGGCACGTGGCGATAGAGAATCACCCTCACGTCGGGCGTGCCGCCGACGGCGATCCGCTCGAGCGCCGGATGGATGATGATCCGCTGCTCGATAATCGCTTTGTCGACGTGCCCGCCGAGCGAGTAGAGCCCGGAGAGAATCGTCGAGACGTGGTAGCGGAGATCGCCCCAGGTGACGATGCGCCCGCTGGCGGTTTCGAAGTCGTTCCCGGTGCGGCGGGCGATGACCACGATGCCGCGCCCGGCGGCGCCGGTGGCGGGCTTGATCACGAATTCGCTGCGGTCACCGAGCACCTGCAGAAATTGCCGCACGTCGCCATAGCGGCGAATGACGGCGTATGTATCGGGCACGGGGATGCCGTGCGCGTGGCAGATTTCCTTGGTGATCGTCTTGTCGTCGACGCGGGGATAGAGCCCGCGGGGATTGCTCTCCTGGATGAACGCCAGATTGCGTTGGTTGATTCCCAACACACCGGCGCGATCCAGTTCGTGGGGCCAGACCCATAGTCGGCGGTGCGCGCCACTCATAGCACTCATAGCGACGTCTCACTCGTGGTGACCAAGTCGCGGAACCGCCACAGCTCGGTGATGCGATAGCCGGCGTAGCGTCCCAGCATGATGAAGACGGCGATCGTGAATAGGTGCGACTCCGGATACACGAGCACGAACTGGCCGACTTCGTTCCAGGCCAGGATCGCATAGACCAACGCTGCCACCAACAACGTGCCGGCGGCGAGTTGCACGGTGTACATCAGCCCGTCTTCTTCCGTCGTGACGTAGAACCGCTCGATCAGCATCGTCAAGATGACCATCGGTAGGAGCACGGCGTCGGTGACGACTTCCGGCAGCAGGTAGTACAGGATCGACATGCCGAAGACCACGCACAGGATCACGATCGTGAGGATGATCGAGAGCCGCGGCACGGCCAGCAAGCGCAACCGTTCGAGGAAGGATCGGCTGACGACGCCGGCCATGACCACGATCAGCAGAATCGCCACGCCGGTTTCCCAATTGGCGTAGATGAAGCTCATCGCCAATAGCGCGGGCGAAAAGGTGCCAAATGTGCCGATGCCGACCACGTTGCGGATGATCACCGTGATCAGCGCGCCGAAAGGCAAGAGCAACAGGACGCGCAACACGGTGTGCATCGGGATCGGCAGCCGCGACAGGTCGAGAATCTGGACCGGGTGCCGCTGTCCGGTTCGCAACACGCTCACTGGCGGTTCGGTCCGCACGATCGAGTACTCGGCCGTGTACTTCGACGCACCGGATGCGCGGACCGGCTCGTCGCCGCCCTGCCGCACCGGCACGATGTTCATCGGCAGATAGCGCGTGAAGCCAGTCGTCGGATCGAACGGCACCCACGACTGACCCATGAAGACTTCGACCCAAACTAGCGGCTGCACTTTGAGTTGTTGCTTGATTTCGAAGCCGGTCACTAGCCGCGCCGGAATGCCGATGCTCCGGCAGAGTGCAACCATGGTCCGCGCTCGCCCCAGCGGCGTGGCGTTTGTATTGGCCTGACTCAAGACGAGCGCCGGATTGTCGGTGTCGCCCGGCGCAATGTCCGACGCGAAGCGGAAGATCGATTGCACGCGCTCCGAGACCGTCTCGCCTTCGTCCTGTGCCTTTTGGGCAATGCTGCGCACGACGTCGCTATCGGTAGGAATGTTGTCTTCGGCGCGCAGGTAGCGGGACCGCGCGTCGGGCGTCAGGTATTCCATCGCCGGGGCCCGCGACCGATCCGGCTGCGGACTGAGCCGCAGGTCGAACTCCGCATTGATCTTGTAGGGCCCGCCCGCTTGAGGCGCCGTGGCCACGATGCGGTTGCCGCGTTGCTCGGAGCGAAGTCCCAAATGACTCGGCTTGACGACGCGAACTTCGCAGTACGGCGTTTCGTAAGGAATGTAAATGTTGATCGACGCCCCGGCCTCCACCGGCTCGAAGTCCACGGCGTAGGTCAGGCTCCAGAGACTTTCCTCCTCGGCCAACTTGGCGGACTGGCGGGAGTGGTGGCGCAGGGCGATGAGCAGCGTGCCCAACAACAGGCAGACGACCACTGAGACATAGCTCAAAACACGGGAGTTCATGGAGAATCTCTTGCGGATCGGCTCTCAGCCGGCGGCATGGCCCGAACAACACGCTGTGGGGGTGCTCGGGTCGCTAATGGCCGGCCGCCAAATGCCCCTCGCGGCAAGTCGACCGGAGCGACTCAATCTACCTATTCCATCATGCCGACTGTGTTTTATTATAGGATTGAGAAGCATCCTAAGTGCCCGCAACCGGTCGTCAAGGTCTATCTGAATTGCCCAGCTCCTCACAGGTGTTACAATCGCTAGATTGGCCCTGGTTGTGGTGAGCAAAAATAGCGTGTTTGGGGGAGTTTTTTCATATGCATCGGATCGATTGGTCGCGCTCACGTGCGGCCGCAAGATGGGCTGGGCGAACTGCCCTCTTCGCTGTGCCCCTGTGGCTCGTGAGCGCGGTTCCCGCCAAGGGTGATACGAACGGGGAGACTGTGGACAAGAGTTCGAAACACGTCATCGGCGCCACCGCCACGATCACTGAGGCGACGTCCGGTCTGCCTTTCTCGGCCCGCGTCGACACCGGTGCCACGAGCTGCTCGATTCACGCCGAGAAATGGGTGATTGAAGACCGCTCGGGGCGGCCCTCACAAAACGTCGGCAAGCCGATCCGCATCCTGATCAAGAACGAAAAAGGCGACGAGGCCTGGGTCGATGCAGTCGTCGCCGGTCGTGTGCTGGTCCGCAGTTCCGTACAGAGCGAGGACGACTACCACGGCCGCTACAAGGTTCGCTTGCCGCTCGAGTGGAACGGCGTCAAGAAAGAGGTGCTGGTCACTATCAACGACCGCACCGACATGGACTATCCGCTCTTGGTCGGACGGAACTTCTTGCGTGGCGATTTTCTCGTCGACGTCGAGCACGACAACCACGACCGCGACGAATAGCCCGCGTGCATGCACGCAATCTGCCGGCGCTGGCATCGATAGTCGACTCGAATGCGACGCTAGCACCGCTCATCCGCGTTGACCCGAGTGGCGAGATCGCGATACTTATCTACGCTGAGCTTCGGATCTGAGTATCCGAACGGTACGACCCAATCAGGGAAGAGAGGGCCGGCATGGTTTTTCGTCGACGCGCAATGTTTCTCACGGTCGCGCTGGCTGTGATTTCGCTGGCCGTATTTTCGCTGGACATGGGCGCCACTCGCGCCCAATCCAGCTTGGGACCGCTGCTACGGCCCGCGGCCGAGAGCACCACGCCGACGCCCGGCACGACGCCTCCGATCGCCGACAAGCGGGCTGAAAATGCAGAGCAGCTTCGCGTCGCGCAGCGCCGGCTCGACGAAAATCCGGCGGACCCCGTGGTCGCCGAACAAGTCACGCGGCTCAAGACGGCCGAAAATCTTTACGCGCAGCAAGAGGCGGTCGATCAGCAGATCAACGACCTAAAGGCCCGTCAGGTCGACGTTCAAGAACAACTGCGGTCCGTCTCCGCCGAGCTCAATCCCGGCGCGACGATTTCGTTCATCAAATTCGACCGTCTGGTGAACGAGCAGGCGGCCGAGAAGTCGCGGATCGAACTGGTGCAGTCCCGAGTGAAAGCCGCGAAGGCCGCCCTCGAAGCGGCCCAGAACGAACTCGATGCCCGCGAGAAGGAGCGCGCCAAAGCACAGGAAGCCGCCGAGGTCGCCGCCAGTGGTCCCGACGCCGCAACGCTCGCCGCGGCTGCTGAACAAGCCAAGCAAACTCGCGCGCTTGCGGCCGATGCCGTGACCCTTCGTCAAAATGAACTCGCCCGCGAGAAGCTGGCGGAGACGGTTCAGAGTCTGACCGTCGAACTGCTCGAGAAACGCGTCGAGCAGTCGCGTCCGCTGGTCGTCTTCGCCGAGTCCGACCTGCGGGATCAGCTCCAGAAGCTCACCGCCCAGGAGGAACAGCTCCGCAAGTCGCTCCGCACGGCCGAGTCGCATCTGCCCGACGTGCAAGGCCGGTGGACGGCGGCCAAGTGGCGGCACGATGCGGCGACCGGCGACCGCACACTGTTGGCGGAGGAGCTCGAAGCGCTGCGCCGCGACAAGGAGAAAACGCAAGACGAGATTAACATCTACCTCGCTCAGCTCTTGCAGCTCGATCAATTGCGGACCGCATGGGTCCGCCTCTACCAATTGCTGGTCGCCGCG
>JANNTD010000174.1:0-8346 GCA_031403315.1 Planctomycetota bacterium | reverse complement strand
CTAAACGCCCACCCGCATTTGGGCGGCAACGCGGTGGTGGCGGTCGTCCACAACGGCGTGATCGAGAACTTCCGCGCGCTGAAGCAGCGGCTGATCGAAGAAGGTTACGAATTCAAGACGGCCACCGATACCGAAGTTATTGCCCATCTAATTGCGGACGAGCTGGAGAAGCGCAGCGGCGACCGCGAGGACTCCATCGATCCTTATGCACCTTTGATCGAGGCGGTGCAGGCGGCGCTCGCGCAGCTGCGCGGCACTTACGGCTTGGGCATCATGTTCCGCGATTGGCCCGATGTGATCGTCGCGGCCCGGCTACAGAGCCCGTTGGTGATCGGCATCGGCAAAGGCGAGCATTTTATCGCCAGCGATGCCTCGCCGCTGGTGGGTCACACCGACAAGATCGTGTACCTCGCTGACCATGAAATCGCCGTGGTGACCGACCGGGCCATTCGCGTGGTGCATCGCGACGCAGGGCACGTTGATCACGACGTGAAGCTGCTCGAAACCGAGAGCAACCAGGTCGACCTGGCGAATTATCCGCACTACATGCTCAAGGAGATCTTCGAGCAGCCGGAAACGGTGCTCAGCGCGATGCGCGGCCGGCTCGATCGCGACCAGGCCACGGCAGTGTTCGGCGGGCTGAATCTCACGCCGCAACAACTGCGGGCCATCGACCGGATCGTGCTCACCGCCTGCGGCACGAGCTGGCATTCGGCGATGGTGGGCGAATATATGATCGAGGCGTTCGCCCGGATTCCGGTCGAAGTCGAGTACGCGAGCGAATTGCGGTATCGCAACCCGCCGCTGACTTCGAACACGCTGTTGTTTGCGATCACGCAAAGCGGCGAAACGATCGACACACTCGCGGCATTGCGAGAAGTGAAGCGCAAGGGACATCCGACGCTGGCGATTTGCAACGTGGTGGGGAGCTCGATCGCCCGCGAGGCCGATGGCGGCGTCTATCTGCATGCGGGGCCGGAGATCGGAGTCGCGTCGACTAAGGCATACACGTCGCAGTGTGTGGTGATGGCGCTGTTGGCGCTGTACTTCGGTCGGCTGCGGCATTTGAGCTTTGAGGCGGGCTTGCGGATTATCGACGAGCTCGAAGCGCTCCCGCCGCTTGTGGCCCAGGCGCTCGAGACGAATTTGGACGCTCGGCGGATCGCCGCGAAGTATGCCGCGTGCAATAATTTCCTCTATCTCGGCCGGCAGTACAATTTCCCGACGGCGCTCGAAGGGGCGCTCAAGCTCAAGGAAATCAGCTACATCCACGCCGAGGGCTACCCGGCCGCGGAGATGAAGCATGGGCCGATCGCGCTCGTGGACGAGCACACGCCGAGCGTGTTCATCGTGCCGCAGGGGGCCGTGTATCACAAAGTGATCGCCAACATGGAGGAGATCAAAGCCCGCGGCGGGCCGGTGATCGCGATCGTCAGCGAAGGCGACTCCGAGGCGGCCGAATTGGCGGATGATGTCATTCGCGTTCCGGCCGTGGCCGACTTCCTGCAGCCGATCGTGACGGTGATCCCACTGCAGCTCCTGGCGTATCACGCGGCGATCTTGCGCGGCTGCGACGTCGACAAGCCGCGGAATCTGGCGAAGAGCGTGACGGTGGAGTAAGGGGGAAGGCGGAGGGTGGAGGGGGGAAGGCATTGGCGGCGGCCACGCCGAATCTACCTTCGAACGCGTCGCCGTATTTCCGTGTCTCTTGATCGCCATGCCGACGCCATAGGAAATCGCTGCCACCCACGAGCAACTCGCCTGCAGGCAGGTAGGACTAGCGCGTGGTTTGCTGCACTTGTCGCTTACGTTCGAAGCCCAACAGTGCGATGATCGTCTTGCCGTCCACTATCTCGCCCCGGTCGAGCATGGCGAGGGCTTCGTCCCATGACAGCACGAGGTTTTCGATCTCCTCGTTGGCTTCGCGGCGGGGATTGCCGGGCGTCAGGCCGCGGGCGACGAAGATGTGCATACGCTCGCTGAGGATTCCGGGCGAAGCGTAGAATTGGACCAATTCTTCCCATTCCGCCGCTCGGTAGCCGGTCTCTTCCTCCAGTTCGCGGCGGGCAGTTTCCAGCGGGGGCTCGCCCGGTTCGCGGGTTCCGGCCGGAACTTCAATGAGAGTTTGGCCAACCGTCAGCCGCCGGCTTCGTATTAAGCAGAGGTGGTCGTTGTCGATGAGCGGCAAGATCGCCACGGAGCCGGGATGGACGACATAGGAAACGCTGGCAGTCCGCCCGTCGGGCCGCGTGACCGTCTGTTTGACGATTTGGAATCGAGTGGTTTCGAGCAAGGTTTCAATTTTGTCGGCCATCGCTCACCCCTCCTGACCCATTCAATCGTTACGGTTCAGCGGAACAAAGCTTAACATTTGCCCAACTTTCGCCGGGCTGGTAGGATACAGTGTGCTGGCCGTGATGTCGACGCGGTGGTGAGCGCAAGCCGTTGATTCCCGCCGATCGCGCGGCAATTTTCTCTACGAAGCTGATTCTAATTCCGAGCTGATTCAACTTCCAAACGATGGTGTAGTTCGAGCCGAGACGTGCTATGCGTGGTTGCAGTGTCCAGCGCTGGAGCTTGAGCCTGGGTCGTTGGGCCGGGATCCATGTCCGGGTCCACATCTTTTTCTTGCTGTTCGCGGTCGTGTCGCTGGCGTATATGCCAGTGGACATGTATTGGCCGGCGTTTCTGACGCTCGCGGTGGCGATGGTCAGCCTGGCGCTCCATGAAGCGGCCCACGCCATGGCAGCGATTCGCGTCGGCGGCAAAGTCGACACCGTGATTCTGGGGCCGGTCGGCGGGCTGGTTTCGCCGCGTGTGCCCGATGAGCCGGAAGTGCAACTATTCGTTGCCCTGGCGGGGCCGATCGTACATCTGAGCCTGGTGGTGGGCGCGGCGGTTGGGCTGGCGCTGGAGGGAAATACCGACATCCTGGCTTTGCTTCGTCCGCTCAACCTCAGTCTCTACGACGACAGCAGCACCAACACCTGGCTGTTGGTCGGCAAGTTGACGCTGTGGCTCAATTGGATGCTGATGCTGCTGAACCTGTTGCCGGCGTATCCGTTCGACGGCGGACCGATCTTCCGAGCGATGCTCTGGCCGGCACTTGGCCGACGGACGGCCCGCGTTGTTACCGGCCGGGCGGGAATGGTGGTCGGTGTGTTGATCGCCGCCGCGGCTTTGCTGCAATTTGGTGAACCGGAGCTGAACCGGTTCGCCTCTGTGAAATTGCCGCTGATTTTGTTGGGCATCTTTGTGTTCTTCAGCGCACGGCAGGATCTGGTGAGCGACTGGAGCGAAGATTTGTTCGACGACATGAGCGGCTATCGCGTCCGCAGCGACGGCGTCGACCTGCTCGAGCCGGTGGAACTCGAAGACGACGAGGAAGGTGCGGTGTTGGTGGAGCATCAGCGCCGTCAGGGCGAGCCGCGCGAACAGCGCCGCCAGGCCCAGGAAGCGTACGAGGATGCCCGCGTCGACGACATTCTGGCCAGGCTCCACGATTCGAGCCTCAGCCAACTTTCCGGCGAGGAAATCGAAATCCTCCAGCGGGCCAGCGAGCGCTACAAGCAGCGGCTCCATCTCGACGACGGCGGCTGAGCGGGCAGCCAGCGCGCCCACCGACCACGCCATGTTGTGCCGACCGTCCCGGCGAAATCGTTCCCTGCCGCACGACCGCTACAAGCCGCAGTGGCGATTGGGCCGTGAGGGTAGGCGGGTTGTACCCGGCCATACGCTGCGGCGTATGCTTGTTACGAAGCCGGAGGTGCCGTTTCTTTGCCCGTGCGATCCACGCGGAGCGGGTGCCGCTGCCGGCGTTTTTGCCTCAATCAAACCGTGTGGAGACGTTACGACGTGGCCACCACCTATCAAGCACAAGAACTTGCCGTCGCTCACTCTGCCATCGCCACCGGCCCGCGTCCGCACAGCGACACCAGCCATCCACGGTTGATGCGCGCAGAGACCCAACGGGCGGTGGCCGCGTTTGAACGCGCGCTCGATCAATCGTTCACCGTGCTCGCCCCCGCGTCGGGCGACGTCTTGCAACAGACCGCCGACGAGTTGGTTTGCGACTGCGCTTCCAGGCTGGCTGTGCTCGAGGAGATCGCGCGGCGTGGTCGACCGGAAATCGTCGACGAAGTTTCGCCGCTGTTGATGCTGGCGATTCCGCTGCCGGTCGACCCGTTGGACCCGCCGCTGGCGGCGGTTGTGATGTTTGTCACGGACGCTATCCACTCGGAATCGCAAGTTGCGGCGGCGGCTACCGCGTTTGGCGTGCCTTCGGCGCAGCTGTTCCGTTGGGCCCAGTCGCGCGTGCCATGGCATCCGCAGGCCGCGCTGCAAATGTGTCAGTTGCTGGTCGAGAAATCGGCCTCTCAGCAACACGCCACGCAGCTCAAGCGGCAAGTGGCCGAGATCTCGTCCCACTTGCTCAATACTTTTGAAGAGATCACGCTGCTGCACCGGCTCACGGAGCACCTGTCGCTCTCGAAGAGCGTGGTGAAGTTGTGCGAGTTGTCGGTACGCTGGCTCTCTGACGTGATCCCGGCCAATTGCGTGGCCATCAAGCTGAACTCGGTCGTCGACGTCCACGATCGGATGGCGATGGGCGACGACGCCGAACAAGGCCCGATGCTGATCAATCACGGCGACTGTCCGCTCGACGCGGCCGAACTCGATCGTTTCATGGAACGGCTGGGCCCGCACGTCGCCACGGAACCGCTCGTCTTGAACCGCTCGGCGACAAGTTCCCCGACATGGTTCTATCCCGACGTCCGCGAGTTGATCTCCGTGCCAATCCGCGAGGGCGATCATCTGTTCGGCTGGCTACTGGCACTGAACCACACGGGCGCGGGAGACGTCACCAATAGCGAAGTCGAATTTGGCACCGTCGAGGCCAGTCTGCTTTCGAGCGTGGCCACGATCCTCGGCATCCACGGCGGGAACATCTCACTCTACCAAGAGCAGGCCGACTTTTTTGCCAGCGTCGTGCGGGCGCTCACTTCGGCCATCGACGCCAAGGACCCCTACACCTGTGGTCACAGCGACCGCGTGGCCCGCCTTTCGGTGTGCCTGGCACGCCGCATCGGCTGCACCGAAGACGAGCTGGACACGATCTATCTTTCCGGCCTGTTGCACGACATCGGCAAGATCGGCATCGACGACAACGTGCTCCGCAAGCCGGGCGCGCTCACGGAGGCCGAACTCGAACACATCAAGACTCATCCGCGGCTGGGCTGCAAGATTCTCGACGGCGTAAAGCAGCTCGACAAAGTGCTGCCAGTCGTGCTCCACCACCACGAGGCTTGGGACGGCGGCGGCTACCCCGACGGCCTCAAGGCCGAGGAATGCCCGAAGCTTGCGCGAATCGTGGCCGTGGCCGACTCGATCGACGCCATGTCGAGCGACCGGCCTTATCGCCATGGCATTCCGGACGAAAAACTGGACAAGATTCTGCGCGAGGGTGCCGGGCGGCAGTGGGACGCTCAGGTGATTGATGCCGCGTTCCAAGTTCGCGACGAGATTCGCAAAATCGGCGGTTCGGAGCGCGAGCCGCTCGATTTGGAAGTCGGGCGCTGGGACGAATCGAATCGGCCCACCGTCAAAATGCAGCGCTAGCCAATCGTTGATGCAATCGGCGACGAAGGTGTCGGAGCTTGGTTGAGCGAGCGCGCCCGGATATGCTGACGGGCATGGCGCGCGAGGAATCGGACCGCGAAGACTTGCTCCGCGAGGCGACTGCGCTCGTGGAACGCATCGAGCTCGTGCCGGTTAAGGCCGACAACGGCGAGCACATTGTGATTGGTTTCCGCGCCGCAGGCTCGATGAGCGTCTATTTTGGCGGCGATGCGGCCTATCACTTCAATACGAGCGGCCAACTCCGCCGAGCGTATTGCGACGGGCTGCTGTACAAGGCCGAGCGTGGAAAGCTGGTTTCGCTCGAGCGGGTCCGACAGGAAAAGGAAGTGCAACTGGTTCGTCGTCCACTCCCCGACGCGGAACAAGCGTTGTTTCTCACCACGATGCATGAGCGACTGCGCAAGCTGGCAGACCAATGCCGGCAAAATGAACTGGTCTCGGCGGGCCAAGTGCCGGCGGAGGCCGACGTGCTGGGACGCTCGCTCGCTTGGTTGGATCGTGCTCATGAAGTGACGATTGCCATGTCGCCCCACGCCCGATAGCGCCGCAAGCTATTGGTGCACCGGTAGCTCGATCACTTCGCACGACCCCGCGGCCGATTCCAGTCGCGTTCCCGGGGCCAGCCATTGGCGGCGAACCATGGCGAGCGCCAAAGGCCCGCCAAGTTGCGGGGAGAAGCTGGCCGAAGTGACGTGGCCGGCCAACGTGCCGCCGCTGGTAAGCTCCGTTTTCGCTTTCGGCAAATTCGGTCCTGCAAATCGCACGCCGGCGAGCTGCTCGTTGACGTGTCCGAGCGCGTCGATGCGAGCAACGGTCTCTTGGCCGAGGTAGCAGCCCTTGGTGAAACTGATCGCCAACTCATCGCGACTGACCTCCTGGGGCAAATTCTCCTCGTCGAAATCGATGCCGATCAGCGGTGTGCCCGACTCAATTCGCAGCGCATCAAACGCCGCGCCGCTGCAGGGCATGGCCCCGTCCGCTTTCAATTCCTGTCGAACTTGAGACAACATGTCCGGCTTCGCTTCAAGCAGTCCACAAAACGGAACGTGCAGGAGATGCCAGCGAATCCAAGGCTCTTGAGTCAGCCCTTTTCCCGCCTCTTCGCCACCGGCGATCAGCAGAAATACTCGCTCGGCCGTCGTATCGCGCAGCTGCACGTCCTCGCGGATAATGTAGCGATCCAAGTGCTCGATGATCTTCGGCGCTTGCTCCGGAACCGTGATGAACACCAGCTCGTCGTCGCGGCAATGCACCAGCCCGTGGCCGAGAATTTTGCCTTTGACGTTGGTGATGAACGCCTCGCAATGCTCACCGGGCCGCAGCCGCTTCACGTCGTTGGTGCAAAAGTTGTTGAGAAAAACCTGGCGTTCGGCGCCGGTGAACGTCACGCTCGACCATTTGGCGAGCTCCACCACGCCAAAGCCGCTCCGCAGGGCGTGGTATTCTTCGAGAGGTAATGTCGCTGCGGGCGTCATCATGTTTCGCCCTCCACGGTCTCATCGGATACGGTGGCCACAACGTATTGCGAATCGTCGAGCACGATGCAGCTTTCCTGGCGGCTGGCGAGACGGACGAGCTCGTCGAGAGTCGCGATCGGGGCAAAGCCCAGTTGTTCTGCTTCGTCGGCGTCGAGCTGGCTCAGGAAGTACACCGGTCCGCGTTGCAGAGCTCGCGCCAGTTGCCAGGCCGGCCAGCTATCGGGCGAATGATCGTTCCGCACGTCTCGTTCGACGTCGGCAAAATCGGAGCTGCCCACCAATTGGCCGAGTGCGTGCCCCGGGCCGGCAGCGAGGTCCGAGCAAATCGCCACCGCTCCACCCTCCTCGACCAGCGGCTCGACCGCCGCGAGAGCACGCCCGATGTTTTCCCAGGTCTGCTCCTGCGGTCCGCCGGTTACGTTGGCAATCACCAGGCTCGCTCGCTGCGGAACGCGGAACGACCACAAGACTTCGCACAGCTGTTGGCAGCGTTCGGCGACCGCCTGCGGATCGCCGGCCACGACCTCGGCCACCGTCCCGTCGACCCCTGGCACGACCTGCACCACGAACGCCACACCCAGCAGCCAACCCGCTTCGTCGGCCTTGCGCTGCGACTTGGCGATTCGCGTGGCCGAGCTCCATTGCGAAGGCGTCCGCAGCCGGCCGATCGTTTCGGTGTCGCTCAAACGGGGGAACAGGCTCTCGAAAACGCCGCAACCCGCGACGCCCGACAGCCGTGCGCAGCCGATCGGCAGCACAACGTCGGCCTCGAAAATGCTGCGATTCACCAGCAGCCGCTCGTTCTTCTCATTGAGACCGAGGAGGGCAAGATTCTCGGGATCCTCCGGATCGTGGACCACGACGCGGACTGCCGTGCCGAATTCCTCGCGAAGGTTTTTGCAAAAGTCTTCATCGCAGGCAACGACTGTGATTGCGCCGGGTTCGATTCCCGCCGCCTCGGCCGCCGCGATCGCGCCGCGGACGATGTTCGCTGCGTCGGGGACCGCTTCGTCGAGCGCGATTGCCAATTGGTCTCCCGGTACGACGCCCTCGGAAAACGGCGGATACTTGAGCGGCGATTCGAGGGCCTGACGCACTGCAGCCGCCGGATCGGCGATCGCCAACGATTTATTTTTTCCCGCTGGCGGATCGACGTCGTGCTCGAGCGGCACGCGCACGTCCGGCGGCAACTCGAGCCGCGACGAGATGGGACCTAGCGGGTGGAGTG
>JANNTD010000173.1:0-16703 GCA_031403315.1 Planctomycetota bacterium | reverse complement strand
GCGAGCAACTGGTCGATCTGCTCGTCCTCGATCGTGAGCGGCGGCTGGATTCGCAGCACGAAGGGGTTCGACCGCGCAACCTGTGAATAGATACCAAAGACGTTCAGCAGCGACTGCATCGCGTAGAGCGTCGGCACGGTGTCGATCACGCCGTCCAGGTCGCGCATGATGAATTTGAGCAAACCAGTTGCGTCGGACGCTCGGTAATGGGCAGCGATCGGCGGCAGCAGCGGCGAGAATTCGAGGCCGATGAGCAGGCCTTCGCCGCGGACTTCTTCCAGCGGATCGTGCTTGTAGCGTTCCACCAGCTTGCGCAGGCCGCCGAGCAATCGCTCGCTCCGCGCTCGACAGCGTTCGAGCAGGTGCTCTTCGCGCAGGACGCGGAGCGTGGCGAGGGCCGCTGTGCATGCGAGGCTTCCGCCGCCGAACGTGGAAGTGTGCAGGGCAAAGCGATCGACGGCGCCGTACGCCTTCAGCCACAAATCGCGGCGGGCCACGGTGACGCCGATCGGCACAAGACCGCCGCCCAGGCTCTTGGCGAGCGTCATGATGTCCGGCTGCACACCGAGCGCGTCGACGGCGAACATGGTGCCAGTGCGGCCCATGCCGGTTTGCACCTCGTCAACCACCAGCAGCGTGCCGTACTTTCGGCAGAGCCGTTCGGCCTCGGGCAAGTATTCTCGCGGCGGCACGTAAATGCCCGCTTCGGCTTGAATCGGCTCGACGATAAAGCAGGCAAATTTGCGGGTGCGGAGCTCGCGTTCCAAGGCTTCCAAATCGGCAAACGGAACGCTCGCGCAGTCGGCGAGCAACGGTCCAAACGGCTTTTGATAGTTCGGATTGCCGGTGACGGAGAGCGAACCAAGCGATTTGCCATGATACGAGCGGTTGCAATGCAAGAGCCCGGCGCGACCGGTCGACAACCGCGCCAGCTTTAATGCCGCCTCGACCGCCTCGGTGCCGCTGTTCGAGAAGAACACCATTTCGAGACCGTCGGGCGTAATAGCGACGAGTTCTTCCGCGAGGCGCGCGGCGAGCGGATTGATCGCGCTCTGCGCGAAGCCAGGCGACTCCTGCTGCATTGCCCGCGTCAGCTCTTCAACGATCCGCGGGTGATTGTGCCCGAGGTTCGTGGCTCCGAAGCCGGCGACGAAGTCGGTGTAGCGATTGCCCGCACTATCCCAGAGGAAATTGCCGGCGCCGCGCGTAAAAGTCTTGGCAAAGCCGTTACTTCCGCCAACCGCGATCAGTACCGGGTTGATGTACCGCTCATAAAGCTTGGCGGCGCGGGGAGCGAGTTCCGTTGGCGTGGGGACTTCGGTCTTGGGCGCGGCCGAGGCTTGTTGGTTGGCCTGCTTGCCGTTGCCGTTGGCGGTGTAATGGCCGTTGCCATTGGCAAGCTGCTGACGTGGATTGAGCGTGACGTCGATCGTCGCGCCGGCCGCCATAGCTCGCCGCGAGACGGCCTTGTGGTATTCGGCCAATTGGCTCACTTCGAGGGCCAGACCGAACGAATAGAGCCGGTCGAAGCGGAAGCCGTTCTTGGCCGCGATCGCGCCGATCTCTTCGACCTTTTCGACGGTCAGGCTGCGGCCAAGCGAAAAATTCTCGCAGCGATTCTCGAGCGCAAGGTTGATCGTTTCGCCGAGGCAGCTTGGAATCATGCCATGGTGGAAGCCGAGAAACATCGAGTCGCGCGGGAACGAATCGGGAACCAGCGACAAGCCGCCGGAGATCACCAGCGCGTCTTTGCGAAATGACTTCGTGCCTTGGACGTCGGCCGGCACGCCCACGTCGATCACCACACTGCCCGGCTGCAGCCACGCCTGGTCGATGCAGTTGCCGGAAGAGGTGGCCGTGAAGATCACTTTCGCGCGGTCGAGCGCGGTGGGAATATCGAGCAATAGTTCGGCGTCGAGGCGCTTGGCGAGTTGATGCGCCTTAGTTGAATCGCGACGGGCCACGAGCAGCACTTCGCGGCAATGCGGTGCGAGCAAGTTCGCAGCCGCCGCGGCGATGCTGCCCGGTACACCGACCACTGCGACCCTCTCGCGCGACAAATCGATATTCGCTTCCTGGCAGGCGTGGTGCAGATTCTGAATCGCCACGTAGACGGTAAGGCAGTTGCCGGTGGTGATCGCCACGGGACTGCGCTCGGCGAGGTACGTGCCGCCGCCGCCCACGATGCCGGTCATCGAGCCCAGGCCGATTACGCCTGCACCCCATTCGGCGGCCATCGCAACCGCTTGTTCCATGTATTCGATCGCGCGGCTGGGGTCGTCGAGGATTTGTGCGGCGCCCATCGGGATCTCGTAGAGGCGACCGTCGGCGACCGCGCCCGTCGCCGAGCGCAGGTTCGTGAATTGATCGATCACCCGGACGCGTGGTGGCTCGGGATTGCTCGCCGCATCGCGCCGGGCCGCCATCGTCGTCTGCAGGAAGTTGCAGAATTGCAACAGGTTGCCGCCCCAGTTGTTCGACAACGTGCCGTCGTCGTTCATTTCGAGCAGGGCTTTGCTTTCGAGCGAAAGCGGATGGACCAGAAATGCGAATTTCATGGCTCGATGGCGACCCGAGGGAGAGAGGGAAGTCGGTAAATCAAAGCAGGGACGCCAATTCCGTCGGACGGCTTCCGCTTGGCGACTTCCGAATGGCAGGTCTTAAGTATAGATACGCAATGTAGGAATATCAAGTAATATGGGTATATTGAGTTGATTTTGGCACCCGGATGTTGGCTGCGATGTCTATACGAATTGTCACCTCGCGCTCGATCCACGAGACCAATCTCTCGGACTGGAGCACGGTCTGCGATTTGGCGAGCGATCTGTTGATGCACCCCGCGTTGCTGGAAACGGCCGAGGCGTCGATGGGCGTCGGCACCGCCGGCGCGAAAGCGAGCGAATGCGACACCCACTTTTGGTATCTGCTCGCCTATCAGGATGACGAGCCGGTGGGTGCCGCTTGCGTCGCCGAATACCCGCTGGATACCACGGTGTTTGCGAGTCCGCTTGCGCAGCGCGTCGTAGTGAATGTCCGCCGATTGATCCCCCACTACTTGAAGTTTCGAGTGACATTTTGCGGTCTGCCCATCTCGACCGCCGGGAGCAATCTGCGTGTGGTGGCCGGCGCCGACGCGGCCGGCATCGTTTGCGCGCTGAACGAAGCCATCGAGCAAATCGCGCGCGAACGCAAGACCTGGTTGATCGTGTACAAAGAGCCCGATCGCCGCGAGGCGGAACTGCTCGGTCCGCTCAAAACGGCTGGCTTCGTGCAGGCCGAGAGTTTGCCGATGAATCGGATCGTCAACCAGTTCGCCAGTTTTGCCGCCATGCTGGGCGCGATGCGCTCGCACTATCGCTACAAGATCGCCCGCTCGCGCAAGAAATTTTCCTACAGCGGTCTCAAGCTGACTCGGACAACGGGCCGTGCGGCGATTGAACAACTCTATACGCCGGCCTGGCACGCGATGTACGAACGCGTCACGCGGCGGGCGGAGCATCGACTGGAGATTCTGCCACGCGAATTCTTTCTGGAACTCTCGACGCGGTTACCGGACGAGTTGATTTTGACGTCGGTTACGCAAAGTGCCGAAGTGTTGGCGTTTGCCTGGAGCTTGCGGTACGCGACGATCTATCACAATCTGTTCGTCGGCATCGACTACGAGCGCAACGAAGAGACAGACGCGTATTTCAACCTGATGGTCGAAGACATCGCCTACGCGATGGAACAGCCGGTCGGCGAGATCTTCGTGGGGCAGACGGCCGACGATTTCAAGTCACGGCTCGGCTGCACGGCCGATCCACGCTACTTGTTCATCAAAGTCACGAGCCGCTGGCTGCAGTGGTGTTTTCTCAGGATGCAAGGCTTGTTTCTGACGCCACCGCCCGCCGCGCCGCAGCGCGACGTCTTCAGGCACGAGCCGTCGTGCATCGACGTCGCCGGCTAAAGCGGATCGCCGGCACCGGCGTCTCGCTGCCACGGCTCACGTGTGCCGCAAAGCCTGCGGCAAATCCAAGCGGGCGGCGCGTTCGGCGGGGAGCCAGGCAGCGGCCACCACGATCGCCAGCGCACCGGCCGCGGCGCCCAATATCAGCTGCGGATGGATTTTGAAAGCGATCGAATGACCGATCACGGAGAGCGTCGCCTCATTGATCAAATAGGCGACGCCGAGCCCCGCGACGACCCCCGGCACAATGGCCAACAGTCCCATCATGATCGCCTGGGCGAAGATTGTCTTGCGGACCTGAGCGCGAGTCATCGCCAGGATCCGCAACAGGCCGAGCTCGCGCGTTTGTTCGAGCACCGTCATCGTGAGCGTGTTGGCGACGCCGAACGCCGCCACGACGAATCCCAGCACGACCATGCTCCACAGCCCCGCCACCACGCCGGACATCATTTCGTCGATCGACTTTTGGATGTCGGAGAACGAGTTCAGCAATAAGCCGTACTCCGTGCAACGCTGCTGGAGCGCGGCCCGGACTTCTTCGAGGCGATTGTGATCGGCTTTGATGATGTATGCGTCGATGCCTTCGATGCCGAACAATTGTTTGGCCACGCCGCGTTGGATGTAGACCGTCAGCCCGCCCGCCTGATAGTCGTCTGCGATGGCGGCGATGCGAAAGGGATGGGTGGCGCTGCCGATCACGACGGGAAGATCGTCGCCAACCTTGAGTTTCAGCCGCGTCGCCAGCACCGAACCGATGACGACCTCACCTTGATGCAACCGCTGGCGGATGGCTGGCAGATCGCTGTTTTCCAAGTCGAATTCCAACTCGTGCTCGTCGGAAAAATCGCGCACGAATAGCACCGCCGTCTCGCCGCCCGCCTTGATGCTCACCAGCCGCAGCGACTCGAAGCTCTCGATCCCCGGCACGGTGCGAATCTTCGGGTCGAGTTCGTCGGGCAGGTCGGCCGCCAGGCCGGTCGCCATGTCGGGCGCCATGGCGCGGACGAAGAAGTCGGCGACAATCGCCTTGCGATACCAGTTTCTTACGTCCTGGACATTGTCGATGACCGCGGTCGCCAGGCCGATTCCGGTGCTGATGGCGATGAACACGACGCCGGTCGTGAGCGTCGTGCGAGCCCGATGGCGCAGCAATTGTTGCCGGGCGAGTCGACTTTCGACTCGGAGCCACGGCCGCAGGATCGTCGCCACCAACTGCGACAACGGCTCCAATGCCAGCGGCAAGAGCAGCACGATTCCCGCCAACATCACCAACGACGACCAGACGGCAAAGTCCGTCGGTAGCCAGCCGGCCGCACTCAACGCCATCAGCCCCGCGGCCAATAAGACGAGCCCCGCGCCCGACGCAATGAACCAACGCGATGTGCCTTCGATCTCGTCCGGCAGAACGTCGCGCATCGCGTCCAAGGGCGATAGCCGGCTGGCTTTCCGCGCCGGCAAAGCGGCTCCCACGAGCGATGTGCCGATACCGACGACCGCCGCAATCACGAACGGCCGAACGCTTAGTTTGACGGGCGGCAACGTGGTTTCGTAGAGCGACCCCATCGCCACGTTCAGGTATCGCGCGAAGATGACGCCCACAATCGAGCCGACAATGGTCCCGGCGATGCCCAAAAATAGCGCCTGGCCGTAGACCATTCGCGCTACCTGCATGCGCGTCGCGCCGATGGCCCGCATGATGCCGAATTGGCGGCGTCGCTGGGTGACGCTGATCAAAAACGTGTTCGCAATCACAAACAGCGCCACCAGCAGCGAGAACGCCCGGGCCATTCCCAGGCCCGTTTCCGTGGAGAGCGACGTTTCTTCTGCCATGGGACTGCGCGCCGCTGGTCGCTCGACGCTGACGTTGTTGGGCAGCAGTTTGGCGACTTCCAGCCGCACCTGGTCGACGTCCGCGTCGGGAGCGAGCACCAGTTGGATCAAGTCCAGCTGGCGCGGCGCTTTGAAGCCGTTTTGGGCCGAGCGAATCGGCATCAACAGCACCGCCCCCTGTCCCGTCGTGGCGGTGCCTTGGGACGAATACAAACCGGCGACGAGAAAATTCATCAAGCCGCGCCGCGTGGTCATCTGAATCTCGTCGCCCAACTTCACGCCGGCGGTCTTCGCAAAGTCGTTGTTGATCAGGACGTCGTTTGCCTGAGCGAGCGGCCCGCCGGCCACTATCTCGTAGTCGTGGACCTCGCGATCTCTTTCCGGGGCGATGCCCATCACCACCAATTGCACGCGCCGGTCGCAGTGGAAAATCACCGAGCGGCGTTGGATCAGCGGGTTGGCCGCCTGCACGCCGGCGATTGCATCAATTTTCGGCAGCAGCGATTCGCTGAAGGTGGTGCCGAATGGGCCGGCGACCTCCAGCGACGACCGACCGGCCACCGATTGATAGACCGCGTCGAATGCCGACCTCGTCGACTGCGTGGAGATCGTGACCGCAACCACCGCCGCCACGCCGATCACGACGCTCGTCAGCGTCAGCGCCGCGCGGCCGGGTCGCTTGCGGATCTCGCGCCATCCGAGTCGAAAGTACATCATGGCTACTGTCTCGCCGAAATCGCGACCGGCTGTTTCTGTCCGTTCGGAAAATCGATGCCTTCCACGTGGCCGTCGCGCAATTGCACGATCCGATCCGCCTGGTTGGCGACTTGCAGGTCGTGCGTGACGATCACGACAGTCTGCCCCTGTTGGTCGGTCAGGTCTCGCAGCATTCGCGTGACGAGTTGGCTGCCCACGCTGTCGAGATTGCCCGTCGGCTCGTCGGCCAGCAGCAATGCCGGCCGGATCACTAGCGCCCTCGCCACCGCGACTCGCTGCTGCTCGCCGCCGGAGAGCATCGACGGCAGATGGCTGCGCCGTTCGGCCAACTCCACCATTTCCAAAGCGGCGACGGCCCGTTGCCGCGCTTCGGCTTCAGAGACGCCATCGAGCTCGAGCGGCAGCGAGACGTTTTCCTCGGCCGTGAGCGTGGGGATCAAGTTGAACGCTTGGAACACGAAGCCGATGCGTCGGCGGCGCAACAAGGTCCGCGCATCGTCGTTCAGTTCTGAGAGTTTGGTGCCTTCCAGGATGATTTCGCCGGTTGTGGGTGTGTCGATCGCGCCGAGCAAGCTGAGCAGCGTGCTCTTGCCCGAGCCCGATCGCCCGACAATCGCCAGCAGTTCGCCTTGCTCGATCGAGAGGTCGATACCGCGCACGGCCTCGACTTGAATCCCTCCCTCGGAAAAGGATTTTGTCACGCCAATTGCTTCCAGGACGACCATACTAGGTTCTCGCTTTGGAGAGAGTCGCTCGGCCGCAGCGTCGAAGTTTGCGTCGAGTAGCCGCCGTTTGCCGTCCGCAATCGATCGTACGGGGATTGAAACGAGGTAACTCGGGAACGAAGGAGACCGGTGGGATGAATGGGCGGGATAATCTGGCGACGGGTCCGGTGCCAATGGTGCGTTTCGGGCGCCGCATGTTGCACATATCCCCATTATACGTTAAATGAATCTCTGGACGCCTTGTTTCGCGACGCGGATTCCTGAGCAGCTCAGTGGTCAGCAAAATCGCCACGTTTGGCGCTATTCGACTCGACCTTCGCCCAGAAGGGGTGCTGCCGTTCGGCACGGGTGCGTGCGTCTTCCAACAGAACGCTCATGGTTGGTTTGACTTCTGTACCGACGGGCGTCATCCGGCGGCCCTTCAGCTCGACGGTGATCGGCTTCGTGAAGTCGACGAATTCCGGCCCGAGCCAAACGGTTGTCTCGCCCGCCTGCGTCTTCGCCGAGACTCTGTTGGCAATGCCGAGCTTGCCTTGGACGGGAAACGGTCGGGCGGCACGCGGCGGCGGCCAATTGGCGGGCGCAATCATTGATTTTTCCGGCAGGTCGCGGACCTCGAGCCACCAGAAGTAGTTGTCCCACGGACGCATCGTTACACATTGAAACTCCTCGGGCATCTTGCGGCTGCGGCGGCCCATCCAGTCGAACAGCCGTTGCAGCTCGTCGCCGAACGGCTCGTAGCCGCGGCCCAGGTATTCGACCACGGTGTTGTCGGTGTTGCGACCGAAATAGCGGTCCAGCTCGCGAGCGTTGCGCGACATTTTGTCCCCGTCGAGTTCGCCGCAGACGAAGTACCACGACAGATACTTGGCGTTGTTGGCGTAGCGAAGGCAATACTTTTCGGCGGTGGCGACGAACGGCATCACGCCGGCCCAAATATCGGGGTGCGCAAGTGCGACGTCCCACGCCCCGTCGCCGCCGACGCCGTGGCCGGTGAGGAACACGCGGTCGGTGTCGATCGAGAAGCGGCGGCAAGCGTCGCGCAACGAGCCGAGCACCACGTGGTGCTCGCGGGCCGAGTATCCGTAGGAGGTTTGCTTCGGCTGAAGCCACACGACGGCGATCGTGATGTAGCCCTGCCGCGTCGCCTGGCCAAGCGGTTCGCCGTCGGCCTGCGGCGGCCCCGCCCAGAATTCGATCTCTGCCTGCGGTGGCACGCCCGCGTCGGCGAGCGCCACGATCGCCGGATAACGCCGGAGCGGATCGTATTCCGGCGGAAGCTGCAGATAATAGCGGGCATCGTCCTCGCCCGGCAGGCCGCGAATTGTGAATTCGTAGGACCCCGGGCCGCGCTGGGCGTCGGCGGGCACGTCGAGTGGCGGCTTCATGAGTTTCAAAAGTTGTGCGACGCGCGGGACGGTCGCCCCGGCGTGGTCCAATAGCTCGCCGAGAATCGCCGAGCGCTCGGCCGCCAGCGGTTCGCTCAGATAGGTCCGCACGATTTCTCGCACCTGGGCCAACGACACCGCGAGATGAAAATCGTCGGTTGCGTCGTTCGCGCCCACCAACCAGCCGCTGATTGCCAGGCCGACCTTCTGTTCGGCGTTGAGTTCCTTCGCGTCGGCCAAGCGCTCGAACGACGCCAACCGGCGGAGCGTTTCGGCGTTGGCCTCGGCGGCAATTTCCTTGATGAATTCTTCGGCCAGTTCGCGGCCGTTGGCGTCGGAGATCAGCGCTACCTCGGCGTGGAGCGCGGCGAGCACGTCCTGCTTGTGGTGGTCTTCGGCTGCGCATTGGCCCAACAGCTCGCGGACTTGTTCGAGCGTCGCGCCCGAAACGCCGTCTTGCGGAAACTTGCTCAGCAGAGCCCGCACCAATTGGTATTGGCCGGCTTTCGCGCGGAGTTGAATCTCTTTGAGAATCAGGCTGGCGCCGAGTTGACGCAATTGGCCGATCTGCTCGTTGAGATTTTCGTGCTGCGGAAAATCTTGAATGATCTTGGCGAGCTCGACTTCGGCGTCGCGGTAGCGCTCGCCCTGCAGGTAGAGGCGGACGACCTCGAGCCGGGCGTCGATGTCGTCCTGCGCCACAGCCGTCTTGAGAATCTTTTCGAGCAGCTCGCGTGGCATGCTGCTGGTCGCC
This sequence comes from Planctomycetota bacterium, assembly GCA_031403315.1. Taxonomy (GTDB): domain Bacteria; phylum Planctomycetota; class Planctomycetia; order Pirellulales; family Lacipirellulaceae; genus DASYDU01. Next base: position 7,343 of record JANNTD010000173.1, on the reverse strand, counting down.
ATCCGCATGTCCCACACGATCGGCCGCGGCGCGCCCATCAGGCCTTCGATCTTCGTGTAGGTCGGCGTGATCTCGGTGATGCCTTGGACGATTGCGATCGGTCCGTCGCGGCTTTGCATTTCATACGTGCGGCGGCCGAATTGGTCGAACGGCTCGAGCGGCCGGCCGCGCCCGACGCGACCCACGCCAGCCCCCGTCTCCGCCACGTCCTGCCAAACGCGGATGCGGACCTGCCGCCGCGGCGTGTCTTCCAGCAACCTCGTGACGTGGCCGGAATGGATGAACGTGCGTCGCAGACCGTCGTCGAACATCAACAGTGGCAACACCGCCACTTCGCCGGCGGTCAACCTGAAATCGAGCGGGTTCTCGGCGACGCCGGCGACCTGGACGTGGTCGCCCTCGATGATGCGGCCATCCTTGAGCAGCATGTCGGTTGCCCAAATCGGCGACGAAATGGCGAGCAGCACCAGCACCACCGGCGCGCGGCCGAGCGCGGATCGCAAATCGCTGCGAGCAGTCGAATCCGCCACGAACTTGCCTCTTCCGCCGTGTGTCCGTTGAAGGGCCCTGTTTCATTGTCGTTTCGCGTGGCGTTTGGTCAATCTGGCAATTGCCGCGAAGCGAGTGTGTACATTCCTCACAACCGGATCGTCCGTTAGCGCCGGCGGCCACGCCGAACCTGTTGGCAAACGCGGTGTCCAGCGACATTCGTCGTGGCCGACGACGCCAACGGCCCACGCATTGACACCGTGGGCCGGCTGGGCGAAAACGGTGGCGGCCGCCGCTGAACACCTGGGTCTCTCGCCATGACGCTGCGAAACGCCGTCAAAACCTTGCTCGTGCTGGTACTGGCGCTGCCGATGGTCGCGGCCGTGCTGGTGTGGGTGGTCGGCTTATTGAAGGCAATGGGCGACGCGGCCGGGGCGACGGTCGTCGGCTACGTCGGCACGGCCTGCCAAGTCACTTGGCTGGTGTGCTTGGTCGGCTTGTTGGTGACGCTGGCGATCATGGCGTTGGGCGACGAGCGACCCGCGGACGAAGTGGAATAGAAGTCGAGCGTCTAGAGTCGAGAGCCAGACGCGAGACACCGACTTGCGAACCATCGATTGCCAAAGACAATCTTGCTGGCCCTAGACTCTCGACCCTGGACCCTCGACTTTTCCATGCCGCACGACATTTACGACAACCCGTTGATTTCGCGCTACGCCTCGCGCGAGATGGCGACGCTGTGGGGCGACCAGCGGAAGTTCAGCACCTGGCGGAAATTGTGGGTCTGGCTCGCCGAGGCGGAAGCGGAACTGGGCCTGCCGGTGACGGCCGCACAAATCGCGGAACTAAAGTCAGAGGTCGACACGATCGACTTCGACGCCGCCAACCGCTACGAACGCAAATTGCGGCACGACGTGATGGCCCACGTGCATGCCTACGGCGACCAGTGCCCGACGGCCCGCCCGATCATCCATCTTGGTGCCACTAGTTGCTACGTCACCGACAACACGGATCTCATACTCATCCGCGAGTCGCTCCAGATGATTGCCGGGCGGCTGGCGGCAGTGATCGTGGCGCTTGCCGACTTTGCCCGCGAGCACCGCGAACTGGCGACGCTCGGTTTCACGCATTTTCAGCCCGCCCAGCCGACGACGGTCGGCCGCCGCGCGTGCCTGTGGGCCTACGATTTGGCCCTCGATCTGGCTGAAATCGAGCACCGCATCGCCGCGCTCAAGGCTCGCAGCGTCAAAGGCACGACCGGCACGCAGGCCAGCTTTTTGAAACTCTTCGACGGCGATCACAAGAAAGTTCGCCAACTCGAGCGGCTCGTGGCGAAGAAGATGGGTTTTGCCGAAACTTACGCCGTCACCGGGCAGACTTACTCGCGCAAGATCGACGCCCAAGTGCTCAATACCCTCGCCGGCGTTGCCACGAGTGCCCACAAGGCGGCCACCGATCTGCGGCTACTTGCCAATCGCAAAGAAGTCGAAGAGCCATTCGAAGCCGACCAGATCGGTTCCTCCGCGATGGCCTACAAACGCAACCCGATGCGCTGCGAACGGATCTGCGGCCTCGCGCGATTCGCCATGAGCCTCCCTGCCAATGCGGCCGAAACGCACGCCACCCAGTGGATGGAGCGCACGCTCGACGACAGCGCCAACCGCCGACTAGTGCTGCCGCAAGCGTTCCTGGCCGTCGACGCGGTGCTGGTGCTCTATCAAAACGTGGCGACCGGCCTCGTGGTCTATCCGCAAGTAATCGCTCGGCACTTGCGCGAGGAGCTGCCGTTCATGGCGACCGAAAACATCCTCATGGCGGCCGTGGCGGCGGGCGGCGATCGCCAAGAGCTGCACGAACGCATCCGTCAACACAGCCAGGCCGCGGCGGCCGTCGTCAAAGAGCAAGGCGGCGAAAATGACCTCCTCCAGCGGCTCCAAAGCGACAAAGCCTTCGCCCAGCTCGACCTCGACGCGGCAATCGCCCCCGCGGCCCTCACCGGCCGCAGCGCCGAGCAAGTCGACGAATTTCTCACCGAAATCGTGGCTCCAATCCAGAGCCGCTACGGCAATTCGCGGCCGGCCACCGAAATTCGCGTTTAGTTACGGCGGGCCGAAAAAACGCTTGTCTCATTCTGAGTTAGCGTGTAAACTACTTTACTGGATGGTGTTAGGCTGCGTCGAATGTGGCCGTCGGATGCGACGGTGGGGTTTGTGTCGCATCCGACGGGCAGCCGAATGGCGGTTTCCTTTTCCTCGGCAGTGGCGTTTGCTGCGCCCAAAGTACGTGGCACAGGCTATTTCAATAGCGTTGACTCGGTGGTTGGCGGCGGTTTGCTGCATGTGCGCCTACGCGTTTTGTCTCTGCGCCGGCTGTAGCGGCAGCGGCAGTTCTACGGCTAGTTCGCAAAAAGTTGACATGCTGGGTCCGCGGGCGCTGGCGGTGTTCTATCAAGAGTTTTCGAGCGAACACGGTGGCCGCCCGCCGAAAGACGAGGCGGAGTTTCGCGAGTTCCTTGCAACGAAACAGGAGCGGCTCGACGCGGGTGGGATCGACGCCGACGGAATACTGAAATCTCCAAAAAGCGGCACGCCGTGGGTCGTTGCCTATGGCAGTGGGCCGGTGCAGGTCGACGGGACCCGATTGGTTGCGTATGAGAGCGCCGCGGCAGACGGCAAGCGAGTGGCAGTTACCGAACGGGGCGGCTTCGCTTCGATCGACGATGCCAAGTTGCAATCGGTTGTCGGCGGCGGGCGCTAGTTAATTTCATTTTCATTGCATTCCTTGTATTGGATCATTCTGCGGTGAAAACAGGAGGCTGAACCATGTTCGCATTCCGGCGTCGTGGCGCGACGGGCTTCACCCTGGTCGAGTTGTTGGTCGTGATCGCGATCATCGGCATCCTGGTGGCGCTGTTATTGCCAGCCATCCAAGCCGCCCGCGAATCGGCCCGCCGCTCACAATGCGTGAACCACCTCAAGAACATTGGCCTCGCGGTCCATAATTTCACCGACAGCTTCAAAAAGTTTCCTACGGGCGGGCAATGCTGGAGTCCTTTTATTCCGAAAGACACGCATGAGGGCGGCTTGGCCACTGGCAAACCGCTCGGCCCGGGCAAACAGGGCATGGCCTGGAGTTTCCAGATTTTGCCGTATCTGGAAGAGAGCGCCGTTTACGGCCAGTCGACGAAAGAAATGAAGCAGTCGGTCATTTCGATTTATGCCTGCCCCTCGCGCCGCCCGGCAAAGACGTCGTTCGATCCCATCGAAAATGAGATTTTCTCGACGATCGACTATGCCGCTGCAGTGCCCGCGACACGAATCTTCGCAACCGGTGCGATCACCACCCGCTACAACATGAAGGACTACGAGACGTTTAACGTCCCCACGCTCACCACATTGCTGAAACCATTTGGCGGTGCCGTTCCCGGTTCGCCGCGATATCCAGTTCCGGCGAGTAACCCCGGCTCCCCGACGTATCTTTACGACGGCGTGATTGTCCGCACTCCCTGGACGACGGACGTCCTGCAAACGGGCGGGGTTGGCAGAGCGGTCAAGTCTCCTGCCCCGGTGACATTTGCGAAAATTATCGACGGCACGAGCAGCACCTTCATGATCGCGGAAAATTTGTCCGCAGCGACGTCTATGACGACACGGGCGTGTTGCACTACTCCGACGATCGTGGTTGGTCCGATGGCTGGGACGCCGACACAATGCGATTGTCGTGTTTTCTACCGCTCAATGATTCGGACCCGTTTACATTTCAGGATCCAGACAATCTCGGCCGCTACTTTGGCGACGATTTTGCAGGCGGCTCGGTTGGCGGGTCGTGGAACGTCTACCACTTCGGCTCGCCCCACACCGGCGGCATCAACGCCGTCTTCGCCGATGGTTCGGTGCACGGCCTGAGCTTCGACATCGACCTCACGCTCTTCAACAACCTCGCCACCCGCAACGGCGAAGAACAGCTCGACAAGACGGGCATCAACTAGCCGGCAACAGCGTAGCCAGCGACAGTGCGGCCCAAGAGGGATAAGAGGGAGCCGAAGCTGGGGAACTAGGATTTGAACCTAGACTAAAGGAGTCAGAGTCCTTCGTGCTACCGTTACACCATTCCCCAGTAGCGAATCGCCGTTCATGGCAGCAGAGATCGCCGCTCCCGGCGGCAGGAAACCGTATCGCTTACCCTACGGCGGCGTTTGCCGGGGGTCAAGAGCGGCACGGCATCCGCCGCTCTCCGACGCATTCTTGAACGATGCTGCCCGCGACTGCTTGGTTCGGCGGTCGTTTGAGCCGTTGTGCGGCCGGTTGACGCTGCTGCGAAACGGGGCCTAAAATAGCGGCACGGCGCGGTCTGAAGCGCAGGGATTTCTGTGGGCAGACGATGCCCGCGTGCGGCGCGTTCTGTCACGCCACCTGTGCCCGGCGAGCGACGCGCCGTCTCTGTGGGTCGCTCGCGGTCTGGCTAGGGCAGTCGAGCGATGGCTTTTTTAGAACTTGTACGACAGGGTTCTCCGGCGACGCGGTATGCGATCGACCGCGATCGGGCGATCATCGGCCGCAACAGCGATTGCGACGTGCCGCTCGACGTGGCCGCCGTCAGCCGTCGGCACGCGGCCATCGTCCGCGAGCGGGACAATTTCTTCGTCGAGGACCTCGAGAGCCGCAACGGCACCTTCCTCAACGACGAACGGGTGGTGAAACGGGCGCCCCTGCGCGACGGCGACAAACTCTTGATCTGTGGCCAGACGCTCCGCTTCCACGGCGACCACCGAGCCGGGGCCACCATCGGCGAAGACACCGGCCTGTTGGATCTGATGGAGGACGACTCGACCGAGGCGGCCCGCGCCAGCGTGATGGCGACGTTCGACGTCGGTGGTGGCGGCTCGGCCAGTTGGCGGCTCTCGGCCAAGCCCGAGGTCAAGCTCTCGGCGCTCTTGGAGATCACCAACAATCTCGGCAAAGCGATGTCGGTTGAGGAGATTCTGCCCAAGTTGCTCGACAGCTTGTTCAAGATTTTCGTGCAGGCGGACCGGGGCTTTGTCGTGATGCGACCCAAGCCAGACGGGCCGCTGGTGCCGGTCGCCGTGAAGAATCGCCGCGAGGGCGACGAGCAGCGGACCCGGATCAGCCGCACGATCGTCGAGGAGGCGATCACATCGCGCAAGGCGATTCTCTCGGCCGACGCTTCGAGCGACGAGCGGTTCAACATGGCCCAGAGCATCGCTGATTTTGCCATCCGCTCGATGATCTGCGCCCCGATGATCGGCGGCGAAGGCGAGCCGCTAGGCGTGATTCAAATCGACACGATGAACCAGAAGAGCCGATTTACGGACGAAGATCTGGAAGTGCTCGCCGGCGTCGCGAGCCAGGCCGCCATGTCGCTGGAAAACGCCAAGATGCACGAGCAGGCAATGGCCCAGCGGGGGCTCGAGCGCGACCTGGAACTCGCGCGGCGGATGCAGCGGGCGCTGTTGCCGTCGCAGCCGCCGCAGGTGCCGGGCTACTGCTTCTTCGACTACTACCAATCGGCCCGGCAGGTCGGCGGCGATTACTACGACTATGTGCAGTTGCCCGACGACCGGTTCGCGGTGATCGTCGGCGATGTGGCCGGCAAAGGCGTGTCGGCAGCACTGCTCATGGCGCGGCTCTCGAGCGACGTGCGGTTTCTGCTGGCAAGCGTCGACGATCCGGCGTTGGCCGTCGAGAAGATCAATACCGGCTTCTCGAACGCCGATTGGGAGGACAAATTCGTGACCATGATCGTGGCCGTGGTCGATCCAAAATCGCACCGGCTGTCGCTAGTGAACGCCGGCCACATGGCCCCGCTCTTGCGTCGCAGCGGCGGAGTGATTGAAGCGGTCGGCGAGGAAACGGCCGGCCTGCCGCTCGGCGTGGCCGCCGACATGACTTACGTGGCGGAACATCGCACGTTGGAACCGGGCGATTTCGTGACGATCTTCACCGACGGCTTCAGCGAGGCGATGAACTCCGACCGCGATCTCTACGGCCTGGAGCGGCTGATGGAGCAGGTCAGTTCCTCGGCCGTCAGCGTGAACGACCTCGGCCAGCACATTCTGGATGACGTCAGCAAATTCGTCGACGGCCACGCCCAGAGCGACGACATGTGCCTGGCGTGTTTCGGAAGAGTGGAATAGCAGAGAGAGAAGCTAAACCGCAAGCGGCGGCTCTCGTTAGCCGCGACGCGGAAGCCGGTTCACCGGCCGGAGCGGAGCGCGGCTTACGCCCACGTCACTTCCAGCAGATTGTCGATCAACTGCACGCCGTCGACGCGGCGAATGGCCTCTTGTGCCATCTGCTTCTGGAAAAAGCTGCCGACGTTTCCTTTGAGCACCACCCGACCATCGGCCGCCTCGACGCTAACTTGGCGACTCGGCACGAACGGGTTGGTCGACAGAGCACTGTGAATTCGATCGAACAACGGCGTGGGTGCGTGGGTTGCGTTCATGGTGGCTTAGTCGTAGTTGGCGGCGTGTTGGTTCGGACGGAGGCGACGACAAAGTGTCGTCAACTCGGATCGTTTGGCTCGCGAGGCGGTCGGTGCTCGCGGTGCCGTTCAAAGGTAGCACGGGGTTTGGCGCCGGCGCGGACCACCGTGGCGTTTTCCCTGATTTTTTTCCTGCGGCGGCGGCTCGACGCGGTGGCTGCAAATCCAATCGCGGAAAAACGGGCCAAAGCAGGGCTCGGGGGCATTCTCGGGGCATCGATTCACCAGTGGATCGGTCCGAGTCGACAAGTGGCAGCAATCAATGTGCCAGAGTCGTGCTTGGATGGCCCTTTGCGTCTTTAGATCGGCAAAGGCTAACGGTTGGGTAAAGCCTAAGACCGACTGCCAGC
>JANNTD010000172.1:0-16965 GCA_031403315.1 Planctomycetota bacterium | reverse complement strand
TAGCGAAGATTAGTGTTCCCGATCAAACTTGGAACTACTGTCATAAGTAATCAGCTCACCTAGGGTCAGTTCCTACCGGTTCAGGTTTCGGGGTCGGGCTTTTTCTGTTTGAGCTGCTCTTCCAGTTGCTCCAGTTGCTGGAGATCGTCGGCATCGGCGGCGAGCGCCTCGGCCGTGCGGCGCTGCTGGTCGAAGGCATCGTAGCGCTCGTGGACAATCTCGAGCATTTGATCGTGGCTGACCGACCCCAGGCCGCGAAGCAGGGGTTGGTCGTTGAACTGGAGCATGCGGTCGACGTTCTGCCGCCAGAAGTCGAGCGTCAGGTCCTGCTGCTGCTTGACTCGCAGCTCCGCCTGTTCGAGGAAGATCACGACCAGACGGTTGAGCGTGTCGATTTCATCCTGGGTGAGGTAGTTTTTGGCGGTGATCACATCCTGCTTGCGCACCCGCGAGCCGCTCCAGTTGGTGAGCGCCATGTTCGGCTGGCTGGGGTCTGCGCGCTGGACGATCAACTCGGCGGCCGTGTGGCGTGTCGCGGCGTAGAGGAGCTTGTTCTGCACCTCGGCGAAGAAGTGGTTCGTGTCCTGCTCCAGGATTTTGTAATCGGAGCTGAGCGTGAACAGGTCGCGGACTTTCTGATAGAATCGCTTTTCCGAGGCGCGGATCTCGCGAATCCGCGCGAGCAGCTCGTCGACGGGATCCCAGCCGCCGGGGTTCTTGAGGCGCTCATCGTCCATGACGAACCCCTTGACGATGAACTCTCGCAGGTGGGTGGTGGCCCATTGGCGGAACTGGGTGCCGCGGGGGGAGCGGACCCGGTAGCCGATGGCGAGGATCAGGTCGAGGTTGTAGTAGGAAAGGGTCCGTTTCACCTGGCGATTGCCTTCGGTTTGAACTGTTAAGGAATCCTTAACAGTTGCCTCGGGGGTGAGCTCGCCCTCGTCGAAAATGTGCTTGGTATGGGTGGAAATGTTGTGTTTGGAGGTCTGGAAAAGCTCGGCAATTTCGAGCTGAGTGAGCCAAATTGTCTTGCCGTCGGCCCGCAGTTGGAGCCGGGTTTGGCCGTCGTCGGAGGTGTAGAGGATCAGGTCGCTCACGCGTCGGCCCCCTTCTTCTTGCGGGGAGCGGATGTTCGGGGCGTTTTGGCGGTAGACTTTGCTCGGGTGTCACTGCTGGCCCGCCGCGGCGTATTCAAAGCAACTTGCCCAGCAGTGTTTTCGCGGGCGGTCATCTGGGTGTAGAGCTCGAAGAGAGTTTCGAGCCGTTCGGTGTCGTTCTTGAAGCGGCGGCCGATGTAGATGCGTTCGAGGGTTTCGTCGTTGTGGTCGTGGGCGGCGCGGAGATCGTCGGGCATCGCCTCGGGATCGTAGAGATCGGCGATCGTCGCGGGAAAGTGGGCCTCACGGGCCAGGAGGATGTCTTCGGCGCAGCGAGTGAGGTCGGACTTGTTTTGATCGGTGAGCGCCGGGACGGGGAAGGTGTTCCAGCCGAGAGTGTTGGAGTACGCGAAGTCAGTTCGGGTTCGGCCGCAGACAGTAGCGATCCATGTGATATGTTGGCGGTAACAAATCAAGGAGAAGAGCCAGATGGGCTCGTCATAGAGAGCGAAGCTTTGGCTAATTACCACTGCGGTATGATCGATCAATCCGACAGGCAGGATCTCGCGGCTTTCAGAAGTGATCCTGGGCAGAACAATTGTGTAATTTTTCGCATGCCGCATTTCGCGAAATTGATGTGCTCGCTCGGCCATCTGGTTTGCGGCTTTGTCGGGACTGGCGAGCCGGAGGGCCCTCACTTTTTCAATGCGCTTGGCCACTGCGGGAAATGACAGTGCCAGTTCTAAATCGTCGTCCGAAATCCAGAGGCAGTAAACGTACTCGCCGTGTATGAAATCCGATGACCCCACAATTCGCCGTATCAGTCCATTCCGAATAGTGTCGGCCAGGTCAAGCCCGTCAACGGAGTCGCGATCCATACGCAGGTGTCCACCGTCCACAACTTTGTTTCCAAAGATCATTTTTGGTAGCGACGAAAGTGGCAATCGCTCTTTCGCGACAATAATGTTTGGTCCCGATACCAAGTACGCGTTAATGTTCTTCACGGACTTACAAGTCGTACTTTCATCTTCCCCAATAAAAAACAGTTGCCTGACGTTTGAGGGATGATTCGAAATCCCGACAATGGCAACAGTCACGCCGGCGTTGTGGCTCGCGAGGTTTGCCCAATTAAAGCTGGCATGTGCGAACGTGATCTCGTGCCCCGTCTCGAAAATGAGCGGCCACAGAATTGGCACTTGTTGGCCCTGGCAGATCGAGTTGGTAGCGACAAATGCGGCGGCTGAGTTAGTTCGTGTTCCGTAAACAGCGGCCTTCATGAACCAACCAGAAACGTAGTCAAGCGACTTCCACGATTTGGTTCGTGCATTGAAGACGTTTTTCAGATCCTCTTTCTGATCTTCTGATTGCCAGGTCGAGCCACGATACGGCGGATTGCCACAGATGTACGTTTCTCCGCCTTCATTGTCAAAATCGATCTCCGCCTGATCGAGCGGCGTGCTGAATAAGTCATCCGCACGGAGCTTCACTTCGGTCTCGGTCGGCGGACAGATAGTGAGCCAGTCAAGGAGTAGGGCGTTGCCGCAAGTGATCCAGTTGGCAGCGTCCAGGGGAAGGAACTCGGCCAGGGCGAGTTTCTCACCGCGGTAGAGAACGTCGCATTGATACTCGGCAATGATGAGGGCGAGCCGCGCGATCTCGGCGGCAAAGTGCCGGATTTCGATGCCGCGAAAGTTCGTGAGCGGAATGTCGCTGTAACGCTCGATTTCGCCGCGGCGGCGGTTGATCTCCGCCTCAACGGCGCGCATCTCCTTGTATGCAATCACCAGGAAGTTGCCCGAGCCGCACGCGGGGTCGAACACGCGAATCCGCGCCATTCGGCTCCGCAGATTCAGTAGTTTGCGAGGATTGTCGCCGGCGTCGACGAGTTGCGCCCGCAGGTCGTCGAGGAACAGCGGATTGAGCACTTTGAGGATGTTCGGCACGCTGGTGTAGTGCATGCCCAGCGCGCCGCGTTCCTCATCATCGGCAACGGCCTGGATCATGGAGCCAAAGATGTCGGGGTTGATCTTCGTCCAGTCGAGGCTGCCGACGTTGAGAAGATGGGCGCGGGCAATGCGGCTGAACCGCGGCACGTCCATGCTGCCGGAGAAAAGCCCGCCATTGACGTAGGGAAACGACTTGGCCCAGTTGCGGAGCAGGGAATACTCGGGTTGATCGGGCTTGGCATTCATCGCTCGAAACAACTCGGAGAGCACTTCGTGGGTGTTCGAGGAGTCGCTCGCCGTCATCTGCTGGAGAGTATCCGTGAAGAGGCGGGCGCCAACGAAGATGCCCGTATCCTCGGCGAAGTAGCAAAAGATGAGCCGCGCGAAGAAGTGATTGAGATCTTGGCGGCGGGCCTCGGTGTCCCAATCGGGATTCTCTTTTAGCAGTTCGATATAGAGTTTGTTGAGGCGGCCCGTGGCACGGATGTCAAAGGCGTTCTCACTGATCTGCTTGACCGTGGTGATGCCCGCGAGCGGCAGGAAGAAGCCGAAATGGTTGGGGAAGTCGGCAAAGTCGCAGACGACGGGAGGTGTGTCGCCCACGAGGTCTTCGGCCTGGAAGTCCGTGCCGTCGGTGGCCAGGATGAACTTGGCTTTTTGACGAGTGGTGGCGGGGCTCTGGCGGAGGGCGGCCAGCGTGGCCGTCACTTCGCCTGCGGGGCAGACCGCGATGTGGATGTTATTCCGCTGCAGGACGCCGCCGGGGAGGTCGGATTGGTTCGTGCTGCTGCTCTTGGTCGTGCTCCTGAGCCGTTTGAGCGTCGTCGGCTTGTTGCCGAAGGCTTCGAGGAAGGCATAGGGGAACGTCTCGGCGTCGAACGGCGCTTCCGCCAGCTTGGAGACCGCTTCTTCGATTTCAACTGCATTCATCCGAACACCACGCCAATTTAGAAGGAGCGCGCAATTATGCCCGGCTAGAGGGGGGCTGGCAATTGGGAGACGGGGAAATCAGAGCACGAGAACAGTAGAGCAGGTGAGCAGGTGAGCAGGAGACAAGGCTCCCTCACCCCGCCCTCTCCCGAAGGAGAGGGAGATTGGGAGAGCTGGCCGGCTACGCGGCTCGGCGTTCGGCGTACCGATCGCCGGTTAGCTCGGCGAAGGCTGTGCGGACGGCGGTTGCTCGCACGGGATCGGCAACGATCGTTCGCACTTGGGCGATGGCATAGCGCTGGCATTGGCCGCGCATGGCGGGGAGGCCGTTCAGCGCGAATAGCAGGGTGCCGGCGATCGTCAAGAGACCGGCCTCGAGCGCGCCGCCGGCGATGAGTCCCAGGCCCGCGAGCATGAACACCAGCGTCGCTTCGACGCCGATCCAAAACCACGACCAGGCGTCGAGCGCCTGCTGGATCAATTGCGGATCGATTTGAGACTGAGTGCCGCCGACATAGGGATAGAACGCTCTGCGCATGATGTTGTGGCGCGACTCGATCAATTGCTCTTCGGCAACCAGCGACAGGTCGATCGCCAATTGGGCGGCCAGCTCGGCGATGATGATTTCGACGTCGAAGCATTCACGGATGCCGAGCCAATCGGAGATGCGAGCGTGCAGGCGATAGATGCGTGTCAGCATGCCGACGGCCAAGGCGGGCAAGAGATAGCCGCCGGGCATCGGCAGGATTTTGTCGCCGCCGAATGCGACTGTGACGTCGATCTCGCTGAGCAAGCGATCAAGTCCCGGGATGTAGAGGCGCAGCATCCAGGTGCCGACCAATGCCGAGGCCGTAGTGAACCAGAAGATGCGGTTGAGCATCGACTGATAGTCGGTCACCGGTGAGAGAGGATTGAGGGACATCTGTTTGCGGGCAGCGATTCGGAGCAGCAATCGACGATGGACGCATTCAACTTATCGACGCAAGAGGCGGAGAATAGCAAGTCTGTCGAGCTAGCTGAAGATCAGGTGGGCAGGGGCAAAACGGCAGAATTCATCGATACCATTCCCGCTCGAATAGGACCCGAACCTCCGTGGTTGCAGAGTTTTGTAAGTTGTCAGGCTGTTTTGAAAGGCGAGACTGCCAGCGAGTTTTCGACGCTTTGATAACCTCAATAACGGACACGAGTTTCGAGCCTTCGCCGTCCGACGACTTGGCCGCCAAGAACGTTACAGAAGTATGTGCCGGCAGACGAACATATCTTGAACAGGACGCAGATCGTGAGTGGCGAATACACGCCACGGAGACCGCCACAATGCAAAGCGACGATTTTACCGAGGAATGGGCTTACCGAGGAAAAGGCTCACGAACGAACCGGCTGTCGCCGGCAAGAAGATGCGAAAAAATTGTCACGGGCTGTGCAGCTTGCTACAATGAGCGGCGCAGCGAGACTGGTTCGTCTTGAAAGCGACCAATTTGGAAAATGTCGGGTCATGCATTTTTGACTCGTTCGGGTCGGCAACTTCCGGGAGGCGGTACTAATGATTCAGCGCGTATCGATCGGCGCCGTGCTTGTCATGTTGACGACGGCCACATCCTTCGGTCAAACGATCACCGAAACCTTCGACGCCGGAATCCCCGCGTCGTGGACAATCGTCGACAGCCACTTCCTCACTCCCGGCGTCCCCGACTTCAGCGCGGTGCCGTGGACGGTCAACACGGCCGAAGGAATGGGCAATTACACCAATGGCACGCCGTCGTTGGCGGTGACCGCCAGCTCGTACAACCATCCGGGCCAGTACGACATTTCGTTGATCACGCCGACGTTCTTGCTCAACTCGGGAACCGATGGCCGATCGATCGGCTACGACGTCAACTTTTATCGCGTCGACGGCTTCGAAGCATTCGACACGAATCTCAGCATCAACGGCGGCGATTGGATCACGATGGTTCACGAGACGTCGACTGTGGGCGCCCCCTACAGCACCGGCCCGCCGCGGGTGACGGTCGGAATCGATCTGACATTCTTTGGTGCCGTGGTGGGCGACTCGGCGCGGGTGGAATTCCGCTACTACAGCACGTTTCTCTTGCCGATGGTCCACAACGAGTACGTGCAGATCGACAATGTGCGAATTCCGACGCCCGTACCCGAGCCAGCGACGATGGTGATGCTCATCTCGGGAATGCTGGCGATGTGCAGTTGCCGACGTGCGATCGCGTCATAGACTCACGCGTTTTTGCTGGACGTAGCGTTAAACGACCGCTTCGACTCGGCCCGGCCTCGGAGCCGAAGTCTCATCCGTTTTCCGGCATGGCTCCGGCGTTTCGGAAACTCATCATTCGGCTCGACCTGACACGAGGCGGCCGTCTTGGGCACCGTGAAACGAACGATTGTCGGGCGAAGTCGAAAGTGTCGCGGCAGTGAGCATTGATTGAGAATTTCGTCGCCCGATTGCCGCTTGTTTGGCCGGCCCTTTATCCGCTATTTCGCTCCCGCCCAGTTTGTGGACGGCGCTTCCATGCCTTACCCTAGAGGGTGTGAACGACGTCACATGCATCTTGTTCGAGATCGAGCACGGTGATCCAACCGCCGCGGAGCGGCTTTTGCCACTGGTCTACGACGAGCTCCGTAAACTCGCTGCTGCCAAGCTTGCGAACGAAAAGCCGGGGCAAACGCTCCAGGCAACGGCGCTGGTGCACGAGGCGTACGTTCGGCTCGTCGATGTTGACGAGTCGCAGAATTGGAATAGCCGCGGCCACTTTTTTGGCGCTGCGGCGGAGGCGATGCGGCGAATCCTGGTCGAGAAAGCGCGGCGACGAGCCTGTGGCAAACATGGGGGCGACCGCGGCCGGGAGGAGTTGGAGTCGTCGGGAGTCGCGGCCCCGGAAGTCTGCGAGGACCTGCTGGCCCTCGACGAGGCCCTGGAGCGGTTGGCGGAGCATGATCCGCAGTCGGCCCAGCTCGTGAAGCTCCGTTATTTCGCCGGCCTGACGATTCCTCAGGCGGCAGAAATCCTGGGTGTGTCGCCCCGCAAAGCCGATTTCATCTGGTCTTTTGCCCGAGCCTGGCTGCGGCGCGAGATCGAAGTGAGTTAAGCTCAGTACAACCAGTGGGCCGAAAAAACAAAATTTCGAGCTTGTTTGCGCGAACTCGCGCGATTCGTCGCACTGATCTCTGGAGGACCGCGAGGTTCATCACGCGAGTTGTTAGTCATGCGCGAACGCGACATCTTTATCGAAGCACTCGAACAGGGCGATCGCTCCGCGCGGACCGCACTCCTCGACGAGGCTTGTCAGGCGGACGCGGGGTTGCGTGAGCGGGTGGACCGACTGCTGGCCGAGCATGAGCGTCAGGCGAGCTTCATCCTGGATACGCCCCCGGCCGGACTCGACGCTCCGACGGAACAGCCGATCTCCGAGCACCCGGGTACGGTGATCGGGCCCTACAAACTGCTGCAACAAGTTGGCGAAGGGGGATTCGGCGTCGTGTTCATGGCCGAGCAGCAGCAACCAGTTCGACGCATGGTGGCGCTGAAAATCATCAAGCCGGGGATGGACACGCGGCAGGTGATCGCCCGCTTCGAGGCCGAGCGGCAGGCGCTGGCGATGATGGACCATCCGAATATCGCGACCGTGCTCGATGCCGGCACGACCGACAGCGGCCGGCCGTACTTCGTCATGGAGCTCGTCAAGGGGGTGCTGATCACGAAATATTGTGATGAAAAACATTTGCCGCTCCGCGCGCGGCTGGAGTTGTTCGTGCCGGTTTGCCAGGCCGTGCAGCATGCCCACCAGAAGGGCGTCATCCATCGGGACATCAAGCCGACGAACGTTTTGGTCGCCGAGTACGATAACCAGGCGATCCCAAAGGTGATCGACTTTGGCGTGGCCAAGGCCACCGCTTCGAGCCTGACCGACAAAACGATGTTCACGGAGTTGGGCCAGGTGCTCGGCACGATGGAGTACATGAGTCCCGAGCAGGCCAAGCTCAATCAGCTCGACATCGACACCCGCAGCGACATCTATTCTTTGGGCGTGCTGCTGTACGAGTTGATCACCGGCTCGACGCCGTTTGCGCGCAAGCGACTGCAGTCGGCGGCATTTGACGAGATGCTGCGGATAATTCGCGAGGAGGAGCCACCGAAACCGAGCACGCGGCTGGGCACGACCGACGCCCTGCCATCGATCGCGGCCAACCGTGGGTTGGAGCCAAGTCGGTTGAGCGATCTGGTCCGCGGCGAGTTGGACTGGATCGTGATGAAGGCGTTGGAAAAGGATCGCAATCGGCGTTATGACACCGCCAACGGCATGGCGCTGGACTTGCATCGCTATTTGAACGACGAGCCGGTGCTGGCCTGCCCTCCGTCAGCACTGTATCGATTCCGCAAGTTCGCCCGGCGGAACAAGGCGGCAGTCGTGATGGCGCTGGTCATCGGCTCGGCGCTGCTGCTGACTTTGATCGGGATGACGGTGAGCACCGTTCTGATCACACGGGAACAGCGGGTCACGGAAAACGCCCTGCACGCTGAGACCCTGGCCAAGGCCGATCTGGAGCGCGACTCGTACTTCCATTGCATTACTCTGGCCCACCGCGAACTGACCGCGGACAACCTGGGCCGGGCGCTTCAACTCCTTGGCGAGTGTCCGGAAGACCTGCGCGATTGGGAGTGGCACTACCTTATGCGGCTCTGCCGAGTCGAGCCGGTCATCCTCCGGGACACGGCCGAGGTCCGTAGCGTGGTATTTCACCCTGGCGGCGAACAGCTCGCCGCCGCATGCGGGGACGGGAACGTGAAGATCTTCGACGCACGGAGCGGGAAGTTGATCCACACTCTCCACGGTCACGAGTCCGACGTCTTCAGTGTGGCGCAGGGCTCCGACGGCCGGCACCTCGCTTCGGCGAGCGCCGACCGAACCGTCCGGCTTTGGGACGTGCCGACGGAGCGGGAAGTCTTCCAGCGCCCCGGGCATGTCGGCGACTATGCGGGAATGGCCTACGCAGTGGCCTTCAGCCCGAGCGGCCGGCAATTTGTCGCCGGCGGCGAGGACGGCGTCGCAACGATTTGGGACGCGACCGACGGCCGCGCGGTCCACCGGCTCCCCGATAAGCATGAAGCCACCGCGGTGTGCGCGGCGTACAGTCCCGACGGCCAGTTGCTGGCGACGGGAAGTTGGGGTGGAGTGCTGAGGATTTGGAACGCACAGTCGGGCCAGCTCCTCCGCAAGATCCCCGCGCATACACACCGGATGTGTGCCGTCGTGTTCCGCCCCGACGGCCAGTGGCTGGCGACGGCCGGTTTCGACCGGACGATTAAGGTTTGGGACGCGACCACCGGCGAGCTGTTGCACACTCTGCGCGGACACACTGGAGTAATTACCGGCCTGGCGTTCAGCCGCGACGGCCGGCGACTCTTCTCCAGTGGGGGCGAAGACAAGACGGTCAAAGTCTGGGATCCGCAGACTGAACGGGAGATCCTCAATCTGCGCGGACACACCCTGTTTTGCCACAGCCTGACCTCCAGCCCCGATGGCTTGCGCCTCGCCTCGGCCGGCAAGGATGGGACGATCCGCATCGGGGATGCCACCCCCGTGAAGGAAGACGAAGGGCTGGAGTCCATAACCTGCGAACACGACTACGAGGTTTGGAGCGTCGAGTTCAGTCCCGATGGTGACTACTTGGCGTCCGCTGGAAGCTACCCGACGTCCACTAGCTTGGGGAATCTGACCGTGCGGATCTGGGACGCGCGGACTTGCGCTCCATTACGCACATTGAATTTTCCGCCAAGCGTCTGGAACAACTTTCACGTGGCGTTCAGCCCCGACGGCAAACGCCTCGCCGCGGCCGCTGCAACCCGCGACGGGGAAGCGATCGTCAACGTCTGGAAGACGGCGACCGGTCGAGAGGACATCGATGAGATTCGCGAACGGGGGGGCATTTACCTTTTCGTGACCTTTGATCCCACGGGGCGTTACCTCGTCCGCGAAGGCCCGGAACACACCGTGCAGGTGCGCGACGCCGAGACCGGCAAGGTAGTGGGCGTCGTCGGCCGGCACGCCATGCAGATTTGGGGCATGGCGTTCAGCCCCGACGGCCAACGCCTGGCCACGGCGAGCAACGACGGGACGGTACGAGTGTGGGCCTGGGATCCAACGCACTTCGCTAGCGAACAGCAACCGGAGCTAACGCTGGATGTCCACGTCGACGGCTATGGCAATCGGGTAGCGTTCAGCCCGGACAGTCGGCGCCTGGCGACAGGCGGCGACGGCTATACCGTCGATATTTGGGACGCGAAGACGGGAGAGTTGCAGCACACTCTCAGCGGCCACACTGGCGACGTGTTCGCCGTGGCCTTCAGTCCAGACGGCCGCTGGCTCGCCTCCGCCGGGGAGGACACCACGGTAAGAATTTGGGACACAGCGTCCTGGAAGTTGCGGCGTACGCTGCGCGGTCACACAGGACTTGTGATGAGCCTGGCGTTCAGTCCCGATAGCCAGCGCCTGGCTTCCGGCAGCCGGGACCACACCATGAAGGTTTGGAACACAACGCGGTGGGAGAACGAACCTGATCGTTAGCGAATCCATCCTACAGCAGCTCTTTGTCAGACTATGAAAGCGATCCAGCCATGTTCAAGTTTTTGACGATGAATCAGCGGCGCGGTTTTACTATCGTCGAGTTGTTGGTGGTGATCGCGATCATCGGCATCTTGATCGCGCTGTTGTTGCCGGCGGTTCAAGCGGCGCGCGAAGCGGCCCGCCGGACGCAGTGTTCGAACAATCTCAAGCAGCTTGGTTTGGCCGCGCTCCAATTCCATGACCAGCAACAGCATCTGCCGCCTGGCATTGGCTACTATCCAACCGCCAGCAACGGCGTATTCGGCACAAGCTTTTTCCACTTGCTGCCGTATCTTGAGGAAGCCAACCTGTTCGACCGCTCGTTGGGCAGCGTGCCATTTCCGCCGCCCGTCGGACCGACCATGGTACGCTATCCGGGCAACAACAATGTCTATAGTGAGACGACGCTGGTCTTCATTTGCCCTTCGGATCCGAGCGTCGAGCCGGGCGGCGTCGTAACGGTCGATGGGATTACTTGGGGCGCGTCCTGTTACGCGAGTAGTGCTCTGGCGTCGGCGGAGTATGACCTCACCAGTGACCCGCCCACGAGCAATCCGCAGGGCAGAGTCCGCATCCCCGCCAACTTCGCGGACGACACCTCGCACACAATTCTCCATGCCGAGAAATATGCCCGCTGCACCAATCCGGACATGGCGCCGCCGTTCCGGGACGGCGGCAATGCGTGGGCGTTCTGCACTTCTGCCGTTTTCCCCTGGCTGCCGCCGCCCATGAATTTCCCCGGGAAAGCGCTGCTGCCGGGGTTTGCGATCCCCGCCTTGGCGAGCCGCGGCGCCCCAGATGTGATTGGTCCCAAATCAATTTTTCAGGTCGTCCCCGAACCGTTTCTGGGCAACTGCGATCCGACGCGGGCCTCGACGGCTCACGCAAGCGGTATGCAAGTTGGCCTGGCCGATGGCAGCGTCCGCACGCTGGCCGCCAGCATGAGCGGCGACACCTGGTGGGCCGTCGTGACGCCCCACGGAGACGAAGTGCAAGGATGGGATTGGTAACCAATCAGGATTCAGAGATTAGCAGTCAGATACGCGCGAACGCCGCAATCACTTCTGACTCCTGATCCGTGACCCCTGAAAGTAAAGCGGCCGGTGAGGCTTACCGCGAAGCAAGCTCCTCACCGGCCCGGCATCTCCTCGGCGCTCGGTTTGCGCGCCGGGGGCGATGACTTTTTGATTATATCGCAGACCAGAAAAGGAAGACACGCTAATGACGAAGCATCGATCCATCTACCGCACCATCTTGATGTCGGCACTGGTGACCTGCACGGGAATACGAGATACAGTGGCTGCCATACCACCTGCCTACCACGTCACCGACCTGGGAGCACTGAACGGTGTTCAAAGCGCCGGAGTCGCGATCAACAGTAGCGGTCAGGTGACAGGTTACTCCACCGTCACGGGAAGCCTGTACCAACACGCCTTCGTGTGGACGCCGACGACGCCAAACGGCACAAGCGGCGCGATGTCCGATTTGGGAACAATAGGTGGCAATGATAGTTACGGATGGGACATCAATGCCATTGGCCAGGTGACAGGCTTTTCCGAAGGGGTCGCCTTTCTGTGGTCGCCAACGACGCCTAATGGAGCAAGTGGCTCAATGGTCCCCCTTGGAACTCCGGACGACAGGTTCGTGAGTGGGCAGGGAATCAACGACAGCGGTCAGGTGGCTGGCTCTGCCTATCCACCGGCAGCCACTTCCGTCGACGCCTTTTTGTGGACACCCACGACGCCCAACGGCACGAGCGGCGCATTGCATGACTTGGGAACGGTTGGCGGGCAATATAGCTACGGCAGTGGCATTAACGCCGGCGGCCAAGTGGTCGGCCAGTCCGGCACGTCCGACGGATTCCTTCGCGCATTTCTCTGGACGCCAACAGCTCCCAATGGCGCCAGCGGTTCGATGATCGACTTGGGAACGATGGGCGGAACGAACTACAGCGCGGCATGGGACATTAGCGACGCGGGACAGGTGATTGGTGAAGCGAACACGACCGGCGACGTGGCCACTCATGCATTTTTGTACGACGGCACAATGCACGACTTAGGCACACTCGGCGGAAATTCCAGCGGAGCCTTTGGCATTAACGCCGGCGGACTGGTGACCGGCTATTCGCAGATGCCCGGAAACCGGAGCGAGCACGCCTTTCTCTGGACGAGCAGCGGCGGCATAGTCGATCTCAATACGCTCATTCACCCGTCAACCTGGGAACTAAGAATCGCGCGCGGCATCAACGATGCTGGCCAGATCACCGGCTACGGGCAGATCGATGGCCAGGACCATGCGTATCTGCTGACTCCCATAACCGTGCCCGAGCCTTTCACCTTCGCGCTGGTTGCTTTGGGAGCGGTTGCGTTGACTATTCGTCGCAACCGACGGAACACTAATTTGCTGTGTCTGTTTTGCGTACTGTCGGTCACGGCCGCAGCGCACGCCGCCCAATACACTGTCACCGACCTGGGAACACTCGGCGGCTCCTACAGCGCTGGATTCGGCATCAGCAACAACGGCCAGGTGACGGGACTTTCCCGTGCTGCCGACAACGGCGAATATGCCTTTCTCTACGACAGTGCGATGCACAACCTGGGAACCCTCGGCGGATCCCTCAGCGTGGGGCAAGGCGTCAACGACGCGGGGCAGGTGACCGGCTATTCTCAGATCGATGGGGACAGCGAATTTCACGCTTTTCTCTACGATGGCGCCATGCACGACCTGGGTACCCTCGGTGAAACGTCCAGTATCGGAAGCGACGTCAACAACAACGGACAGGTGACAGGCTATTCCGTCATTTCCGGTGGCCTGTACTACGAAACCCGCGCTTTCATTTGGACCGACGGCGGCGGGATGCAGGACTTGGGATTGCTCGGAGGAGCAGCCAGCTATGGGTTCGGCATCAACGACCTGGGACACGTGACAGGCGGTTCTGAAACGACCGAAGGCGAATTTCACGCCATTCTGTACGACGGCACGATGCACGACCTCGGCACACTCGGTGGAACACTTAGCCATGGGTTTGCCATTAGCGAAAATGGCCTAGTGACGGGCTCGTCTTGGACGACTGAATTCGGCGAAGACCACGCCTTTCTCTGGACGCCAACCTCTCCCAATGGCGCCAGCGGCTCGATGATTGATCTGGGAACGCTAGGAGGAAATATCAGTAGCGGAGCGGATGCCAATTCCAATGGTCAGGTGGTAGGTAGGTCCTCCTTAAACCCTTATGACTATGGCTACCACGCCTTCCTGTACACGAGCGGCAGTGGCATCGTCGATTTGAACTCCTTGATCAATCCGCACTCCGGCTGGGAGCTGTTTAGCGCCACGGGGATAAACGACGCCGGGCAAATCACGGGAGACGGGCGGATCGGCAACCAATACCGCGGCTACGTGTTGACTCCCATTGTGCCGGAGCCGGCCACGCTCGCGCTGGCTGCCTTGGGTGCGGTTGCACTTGCCGTTCGTCGCAACCGACGGACCACTAATTTGCTGTGTCTGTGTTGCGCCCTGCTGGCCACGTCCGCAGCGCGCGCCGCCCCGTACATCGTTACCGATCTGGGCGTCACGGGCGCGGAAAACACCCTCGGCTGGGGAATCAACGCCAGCGGGCAGGTGACAGGCTACGCCGGCACGCCTGGGGAAGAAACCACGACGGGCTTTGTCTGGAAGCCCACAACTCCCAACAGCCCGACGGGCACGTTATATAGGCTGGACACGCTCGGTGGTTATTTCAGTTGGGGAATCGGCATCAACGCGGGAGGACAGATTGCAGGACTTTCTTCGACGACCGACGACGAAGCCGAGCACGCCACGCTGTGGATCCCCACGACGCCCAACGGCACGACCGGCACGCTGTACGACCTAGGAACGCTCGGCGGTACTTACAGCCAAGGGACGGGAATCAACGATAACGGCCTACTGACGGGCTATGCCGACTTAACCGACGATGAGGAGAGTCACGCAATCATATGGAAGCCAACTACACCCGGCAGCGCTAGCGGCACGATGCACGACTTGGGAACACTCGGAGGAACATATTCGTTCGGCTGGGACATTAACGCCAGTGGTCACGTTGCGGGCGAGGCCGACTTGGCCGGCGACGCCGTCAGGCATGCATTTCTGTGGAAGCCTACGACACCGAACGGAACAATTGGCGCGATACACGACTTGGGAACGCTGGGCGGGTCGCTGAGCTTTGCCGAAGGCATCAACGATTGTGGGCAGGTAACGGGCTCATCCAGGACAACCGACGACGAGGCGGTCAATGCGTTTCTCTGGACTCCCACGACACCAGGCGGCATCACCGGCGCCATGCTGGATTTGGGCTCCCTTGGGGACAACGGCAGCTACGGTTATGCGGTCAGCAGCAGTGGGCGCGTTGTCGGCTCCTCGGTGGTTCCGTTCGAAGTCTCCAACTACTCCCACGCCTTTCTCTACACCCGCAGCGCCGGCATGGTGGACTTGAATACGCTGATCGATCCCCTTTCCGGTTGGGAACTACTCGATGCTGATGACATCAACGACGCCGGGCAAATCACTGGACAAGGAATCATCAACGACAAGTACCACGCCTATTTGCTCACACCTGCTTCCCTTATCTCTGGCGACTACGACGGTAGCGGTGTTGTTGGGCCGGAAGACTACGATTTGTGGAAGGCTAACTTCGGCTCGACTACGATGCTCGCCGCCGACGGCAATGGCAACTTCATCGTCGATGCCGCCGACTACACCGTCTGGCGCGACAACCTTGGCAATTCGCTTGGCGCCGGCGGCGGCTCGGCGCTACCCTCCGCCGAACCGCTGTCGGCTGCCGTCCCGGAGCCGTCGTCGTGGATGTTGTTGTGTCTGGGGTTTGTCGCAGTCGCGGTCCGGCGCGCCGGTTCGATCCGCCCTGGACCACGTCGACATTCCGTTGAACGACTCGTGAAAGGAGCGAGTAAACCTCGTCCATTTTGAACGCGCTCAGCAGGGCGAAGTGCTTCCTGGCATCTGATCCCTGGAAAAGAAATGGCCGGTGAGGCTTACCGCGAAGCAAGCTCCTCACCGGCCCGGCATCTCCTCGGCGCTCGGTTTGCGCGCCGGGGGCGATGACTGTTTGATTATATCGCAGACCGCAATCCATGCGAAAGGAAGTTTGATGATGAACATTCTCCGACACGCGTAGCCAATGCGGCCCGGGCCAAAGTTAGCCCGCGCAGCGACCCATTAGAACCCCAAACCTTAACCCCGAGACTTCCCATGAATCCTTTCGACCTATTTAGCTCCGAATTGCACCCTTTCCCGAGGAGCACCACCATGAAAATTCGTTGGACACAGACCGTTGGTCTGCTAGTTGTCGGCTTGACTGCCTGCTTGGGCGCCGGCGCCCAAGCTGATTGGATCAACGACTTCGAGTCGCCCCTCCCCGCGTCGTTTGTCATTAATCAGATTGGACCTCCCTCAGCGACATTCTCGGCAGGCATCGAGGGCGGCCTGCTGCGCTTCCGCGATCCGCAGTTTAACATGCACGGGCCCGGTTTTGGCGGGATCGGCCGTGAAACCAGCCAAGTTTTTGATGATGCGCGGATGTCGGGAATCCTCAACGCGGCGGGAAACTCCAATGATTTTCTCGGTCTGAATATGCGCAGTCAGGCGATTGGAACCAGTACCTACGCCGCGAGGATCGAGTTTAGTACCGGCCGGCTCGCTGTGTTCAAGATCGTCAACTTCGCCGCGGCATTTACGATCTTCAGCGATTCCCCGGGACAGGGCAGCCAACCGCTCCTGTCCGACCTCGCACGAAGCTACTTCGTGCAGTTCGACGTCGTTGGCAATGTTCTCGACGCCCGCGCGTACGACCAGCCGGGCGGGAGTGAGCTGCTGCACGTGCACTACGTCGACGACCAGGGCCTCGGAGGCCCACCGCTGCCTCCAGGCTTTGCGGGAGTTTCGGCGATACGCGAAGACGGCAGCCTCGACGGCGCGTTTGACAACGTTTCCGTGACGGCCATTCCTGAACCCAGCAGCTGTGTGCTCGCCGTCGTCGGGCTGGCGCTCTTGGCGTCGTTCCGGCGGAACAATCCGTGGAAGACTTCAAGAAGTTCAGCGACCTGAAATTGGAAGGCAACGGCAGTGGTTCGGCGCTACCCTCCGCCGAACCACTGTCGCCCGCCGCGCCTAGACCGATCACGAATTCGACCCCAATGCCTTTCCAGCAAGGAATACGACATGGCCCGACGAACGCAACATGAATGGTTTGGTAACTACATACTTGGCTCATCAAAGATGAACACGCTCATTTCTTACGCTTGGCTGCTTTTTTCTTGTGCTTCGCCACTTCGGCGTCAAGCTCGCGCTTGGGCACTTTCGATAGCGGTCGCAGCAACTTTTGGAATT
>JANNTD010000171.1:0-7656 GCA_031403315.1 Planctomycetota bacterium | reverse complement strand
GGATCAGGCAGAGGAACCGCATCGGTTCGCTACCCGTGTTGCGGAATTGGTGGACGTCGTTGGGGGCGACGAAGACAACGTCGCCGGCGGCGAGTGGGAGTTCCTGGTCGCCATCGAGGATCATGCCACGGCCGGCGAGCACGTAGACTTCGTGCTCGTAGTCGTGGAAGTGTTTGGGCGTGTGGCCACCGGGGGAGACTTCGAATTCGCGCATGGCGAAGTTGGGGGCGTGTTCCTTTTCGCCGACGAGCCAGCGGACGCGGCAGCCGGCGGCACCTTCCATGGTGACTTCGTTGGCGGGGACTTCTTGGAGTTTTTTCAGTTGCATGAGTCGATCCTGGTGGTGGGGCGTGCTCGCGGGTCGCGCTCCGCTCCGTCGCGCTGTCGCTTGGCTGCGCGTCGCGGTTAACGAACACGAGTCGGCTAAATGGTCACTGTCTCCTGCGGGTGGTGCGGCGTTGCCAGAATTCGTCGGTGCCGATCGCGCCGAAGGTGCAGACGCCCAGCAAGGCAAGTTCGGTGAGCAGGGCGGTGTTGCCGTGCTCGTGCATCCAGCGCATGAGGGGGTGCTCGGCGACGGGTTCGCCCGTGGCGGCGGCGCGCGACTCGCGAACCGCCATCACGCCGTAGGCCGCGGCGGTGACGACGAACGTCAAGCCGACGAGGACCAGCAGGGCGTAGAACGGGTTGGCGGATTTCTTGGAGGGCTTCATGGCTCCCTGAATTCTATCAAGTCGGGCAGAGTGGTCGGAGGGGGAAAATTCGCGTACATTGAAGGGTTCGGCATGAACCAATTGCGTCACCTGGGGATACGTGGCCGTGAGCGAGCGTGTGATCCGACTCCGCGGAGTGGCCGTCAACAATCTGCGGCAGATTGATCTCGATCTCGCGCACCGCCGGCTGATCGTCGTGTGCGGCGTGTCGGGGAGTGGCAAGACGAGCCTCGCGCTCGACACGCTCTATGCCGAGGGGCAGCGGCGGTACATCGAGAGCTTCTCGGCCTATACGCGGCAATTTCTCGAGCAGCTCGATAAGCCGGAAGCCGAGCTGATCGACGGCATCCCACCGGCGATCGCGGTGACGCACAGCAACCCGAGCCGATCGAACCGGGCGACTGTCGGCACTTCGACCGAAGTCAACGACTATCTCAGCTTGTTGTTCGGTCGCGTGGGCGAAGTGTTTTGCTACGGCTGCGGACAGCGAGTGCGGCACGATTCGCCGGAGAGCGCAGCAGACGCGCTTGCAGAACTCGCGGATGGAACCCGGTTGATGCTGGGGTTTGAAGAGGAGGTGCCGGGAAGGAAGCAAATTGAGGCGTGGGTCGCGGATTTTCTCGAGCAGGGTTATGTGCGGGCTGTGGTCGACGGAGTGACGGAGTCGCTTGCGCCAAGTCTCGCGGCAGAATTGAAGGTGGGTGGGCGCTTGACGATCGTGGTCGATCGGCTGAATGCCGGGACGACCTCGGTCGAGCGGCTGCGTGAGTCGTTAGAAACGGCGTTTGCGGCGGGGGATCGGGCGTGTGTGGCGTTTGTGGAAGACACCGGGGAGGGCGAGGCTCCTGCCGAGCTTCGAGCGAACACGGATACAAGCTTGGCGGGAGCCTCGCCCTCCCAAGTAACTGCCTCGCCCTCCCAACTGCAGTTAATCGACGGCCGGCCCTTTCGCCGCTTGCGGTTTAGCGCCAAGTTACGGTGCGAAGCGTGCGGAATCGACTATCCCGAGCCCGAGCCGCAGTTGTTCGATTTCAACCGGCCGTTGGGAGCATGTCCCGCGTGCGAAGGTTTTGGCAACGTCGTGGCGACCGATATGGATCGGGTCGTGCCCGATCCGTCGAAGTCGCTCCGCGCGGGCGCGATTGCCCCGTGGAACTCGCCGGCCTACGTGCACGAACTCGAAGAATTATTGGCGCTGGCAGGCGAATATGAGCTGCGGATCGATGTGCCGTTCGCAGATTTGACCGCGGCAGAGCGGAAGCTCATTGATGAAGGCGTGCCCGAACGCAACTTCGGCGGGCTGCAGGGTTTCTTCCGTTGGCTGGAGCGGCGGAAATACAAGATGCATCTGCGGGTGTTCTTGAGCCGCTGGCGGTCGTACTATCCGTGTCCGAAATGCGGTGGGGCGCGGTTGCGGCCGGAGGCGCTTGCGGTCCGGGTTGGCGGAAAGAATTTTTCGGACGTGATGCGGATGGAGATTCGCGCGGCGCTCGAGTTTTTCAACCAATTGGAGCTCGCGGCGTGGCAGCAGACGATTGCGCGGCCGCTGGCAGAAGACGTGCGACGGCGACTGCAATACATGATTGACGTCGGCGTCGGCTATCTCGCACTGGAGCGGCCGCTGCGGACGCTCAGCGGCGGCGAGGCCCAGCGGGTCGCGCTCACGGCGACACTCGGTTCGAGCCTGGTCGACATGCTGTATGTGCTCGATGAGCCGTCGGTCGGTTTGCATCCGGCCGACGTCGAGCCGCTCGCCGGGGCGATCGAGAGCTTGCGCGATCGCGGCAACACGGTGGTCGTCGTCGAACACGAAGAAGAGCTCATTCGCCGCGCGGACGACATCGTCGAGATCGGCCCGGGGGCGGGGGACGGCGGCGGGCTCGTGGTGTTTCAGGGCACGCCCGCGGAAATCGAGGTGGCGAGCGAGAGTCGCACGGGCGATTGGCTCGCGGGGCGACGGCGGATCGGCAACGGCAAGCGGCGGGCGACGGAGCACGGCTGGGTCAAGCTGGTGGCAGCGCGCGGGAACAATCTCAAGAGTCTGACGGTCGAGTTTCCGCTCGGCGTGCTCTGCCTGGTGACGGGAGTGAGCGGCGCGGGGAAATCGACGCTCGTGCAAAAGACGCTCTATCCGGCTCTGGCTGCACAGTTGGCCAAGAAGAGGGACAACGATGCGTCGGTCGTCAAGGAGGCGCTCGCGTTCGAGGACGTGTACGGCTCGGGGCAACTCGAAGACGTCGTGCTCATCGATCAGACGCCGATCGGCCGCTCGCCGCGCTCGAATCCGCTGACGTACATCAAGGCGTTCGATCTGATTCGGGCGGTGTTTGCGGAGCAGCCGGACGCGAAGGCACATGGGCTCACGGCGGGCGATTTCAGCTTCAACGTGGCCGGCGGGCGGTGCGAGGCGTGCGAGGGGGCGGGGCACATTGCGATCGACATGCAATTCATGGCCGACGTCTACATGCGGTGTAGCGAGTGCGGCGGCAAGCGCTATCGGCGGGCGGTGCTCGACGTGAAGTATCGCGGCGTCGACGTCTCGGAAGTGCTCGACATGACGGCCCGCGAAGGGTTCACTTTTTTCCGCGGGCACAAGAAGATTCAGGCGCGGCTCAAGCATCTGATCGACGTGGGGCTCGATTATCTGCGTCTCGGCCAACCGGCGACGACGCTCTCGGGCGGCGAGGCGCAGCGGCTCAAGCTCGCGGCGTATCTTTTGG
The DNA here is from genome assembly GCA_031403315.1 of Planctomycetota bacterium. GTDB lineage: Bacteria > Planctomycetota > Planctomycetia > Pirellulales > Lacipirellulaceae > DASYDU01. Next base: position 4,223 of record JANNTD010000171.1, on the reverse strand, counting down.
CGAGGCGGAACGGGCGGACGCTGTTCTTGCTCGACGAGCCGACGACGGGATTGCACTACTCGGACGTTGTGCGACTGCTCGACTGCTTTGAAGCACTACTCGACGTGGGGCATTCGCTGGTGATCGTTGAGCACAATCTGCAGCTGATGAAGGCGGCGGACTACATTATTGATCTTGGGCCGGGGGCGGCCGCGGACGGCGGACGCGTCGTGGTCGCGGGAACGCCCGAAGACGTGGCCGCGTGTGCCGAGTCGGCTACTGGTCGGTTTCTGGCGCGCGAGTTCGCGCGGGACGCGGTCCTGTTGAAGGAGACACCCGCATGACTCGCGGTGAAATTGAACTCGAAGTCGGCGACGTGTCCAACATGGAAGCGCGCGTCTATGTCCGCTATCGGGGAGTGGCGGGCGGCGCAGGCGAACCCGGTGCGTCGATCGTGTTGCGGGGCGCGCTCCGGGGGCCGTACTGCGAAAACGCCCACACGTTGCCGGCGGATTTTGCGTTTCGCGATTTGGGTCCGGCAAAATCGGCTGCGGCCGAGGCGGTCGTGACCGATCCCTGCCTGTGGTCAGTTGATCTGCCGCATTTATATCAGGCCGACGTGCAGGCAATTCGCGGCGAAGAGATTGTTGCCGAGTATCATGGTAAGGTTGGCCTGCGGCCGACGGGGCCCGTGAAAACCTGGGAATGAGATGTGGCGATGAGCGAGGGCATTCCAAACCGATACGATCGCCAGGTCCGCTTTGCTCCCTTTGGCGAAGCAGGGCAGCGGAAGCTCGCGGCGGGGCGAGCGCTCGTTTGCGGGTGTGGCGCGTTGGGGTCGGTGATTGCGGGGACGCTGGTGCGGGCGGGCGTCGGTTTCGTACGACTCGTCGACCGCGATTTTGTCGAGCTCAACAATTTGCAGCGGCAGTTCTTGTATGACGAAGCAGACGTGGCGAACACGCTGCCGAAGGCCGTAGCGGCGGCGGATAAATTGCGGCGCGTCAATTCGGCCGTCGAAATCGAACCGGTGGTCGCCGACGTGACGCACGCGAACGTGGCCAAGCTTGCCGGCGACGTGGACGTAATCGTCGATGGCACCGACAATTTCGCCACACGATTCCTCGTGAACGATTTTTGCGTCAAGCACGACAAGCCGTGGGTCTACGGCGGGTGCATCGGGGCTGAGGGGCAGTCGATGACGATCGTGCCACACGACACCGCCTGCCTGGCGTGCCTCTTGCCCGAGCCGCCTCCGCCGGGCACCACGCCCACGTGCGACACCGCCGGCATCTTGGGCCCAGTCGTCGGCCTGATTGGTTCGCTCGAAGCGTGCGAGGCGATCAAGATCTTGAGCGGCAATGTGGATGCGATCAGCCGCGCGCTGACGGTGGTCGAAATGTGGGACAATCGCCTGCGGCAAGTTGATCTTTCGAAGTTGCGCGAGCAAAGCGACTGCCGTGTTTGTCGGCATGGTGAGTTTCACTGGCTCAGCGGCGAGCGGAGTGGCGGCCCAGCGGTGCTCTGTGGACGGAATGCGGTGCAGATCGCGTCGCCCGCCGGTGCGACGCTATCACTGGACCAGCTGGCAGCGCGACTCGAAGGCGTCGGACGCGTGGTCCGCAATCCATTTCTCTTACGGCTCACCATCGACGACTATCAACTCACGGTGTTCCCCGACGGTCGTACGATCGTCAGCGGCACCGACGATGTTGCAGTCGCCCGCTCGCTGCAAGCAAAATACATCGGCAGCTAGCAGTACGTTAGGCTTTACAGCCTGACACGAAACAGAGTCAGGCTGGAAAGCCTAACGTACGCTGAAGCCCGACTTACACTCCGCCCGACCGGTGCAGCTTGCCAGAGTTTGGCGGAGGTTGCGGGCGCTCGGGCATCACGATTGATTTTCGCGCCGCTGCAACCGATTCAATCCGCAGGGCAGGACGAAGTTCGCTGCCGGATGGAAGCCAGAATCTTTGACCCAGATTCAAGAATTGCCCCGGCTCTTTTCGGGGCGCGAATGTGTGCGGCGGCCAACATGCTGCCGGAATGCCGACTGCTTTTCCCGCTCGGCGTGCGCGCCGACACCGTTCATCGACCCACTGCGGCTTATGGCTACTGTTGAAGTATCACGACCTGCTGCGCGCGTTTCCGCCGGATCCGTTGCCGCCTTTTCGCCGTCGCAGCCACTCGTTGGCCGAATGGGGCCGTGGCAGTTGGTGAAGCTGTTGGGCGAGGGGAATCTCACGCGCGTCTACCAGTCGCGGCCGGCGGAAGCACCATCGAGCCAACCGGCGGCGTATGTGGTGAAGCTCTTGCGCAAGGAATGGTGGCGCGATCCGCAAGCGATCGAGGTGCAACGCCGCGAAGCCTGGGTCGGCAGCCAGGTGTCGCATCCGAACCTGGTGCCGGTACTCTCGGCGAGCGTCAAGGAGCCGCCGTTTTACGTCGTGTCGCCGAAACTCGAAGGCGCGAGCCTCGCGCAAATTCTCACCGAGCAAGGCCGGCTGGATATTCCTGTGGCGCTGTGGATCGCGCGACAAGTGGCCGACGGGCTGGCGGCGTTGTTTGACGCGACGGGAATGATCCACTCGGACGTGAAGCCGGCCAACATTCTGGTCTCCGCGTCCGGCCATGCGACGCTGCTTGACTACGGTTTCGCCCAATCGCCGAGCGAGGGCCGGCATTGGTCGACAAGGCCGATCGCTGGGACGCTCGCCTACATTGCCCCGGAAATGGTCACCTCGGCGCTCGCGCCCGACCCGCGCGCCGACGTGTATAGTCTTGGCGTCACGCTCTACGAGATGCTCGCCGGTCGCCGCCCGTTCGAGAGCGACGACCCGGGCAAGCTGGCCACGTTGCAGCGGGAAACGAAGCCCGTCGACGTCCGCCAGCATCGGCCCGATCTGCCGGAGCCGGTGGCCGCGCTCCTTCATTCGATGCTCGCCAAAGATCCGCTTCGCCGCCCCGACACGGCCCGCGAGCTCGCTCAGCGGCTGGTCCGGCTGGAAATCGACAGCTTTGCGCTGCGATAGCGGAACGCTCGAGCGCTTCTGGCTGCGATCGTCGCCAACGTGATATACTGTCGGTATGGAAACGCCTCATCTGCCCATTGGACCGGATGCCGAAAACTTGCTTCAGCAGCATGGTGGGCCCATCATCCTGCCCGGCCAACAAGGCGACTACGTCGTGATGCGCTCCGACGTATACGACGCGATACTTGGCGTCGCATCCGACGACGAAGCGGAAACGATCGCGTCGGTTCGCCGCGGACTCGCCGACATGGAAACAGGGCGAATGCGCGATCTCGATGAGGTCTTCGGCGACCTTGATTCCGAATAATGAGCCATCGAGTTCGTATTACGCACGAGGCGGACGGGCAAATATCGGCCATTAAGAATTACATTGCTGAAGACTTTCCTGAGAGCGCACGTCGGTGGCGGATTGGATTGCGCGACCGGCTGCGATCGTTGAAGGATTTTCCAGAGCGGCACGAAATTGCGTTTCCCGCAAGTCAGGTTGACCGGGACGTGCGTCACACGTTTTTCGGGACCTATCGCATCTTGTATACGATTGACGGCAATTCAGTCGTCATTGTCAGTGTACGGCACGGCGCCCGTAGGCCGTTAACGCCCGACGAAGTCCGACGAATGGTGCCATCGAGGTAGTGTGCCGCGAGGCAATAGTGGCAATCTTGGGCGATGGTTGCTACATTGGTGCCATTCAACTCCACCCGTGGGGACCAGGCACCATGACATTGCTCCGTCCGTCTCGATTTGTCTGCGCGTTGATCTTTGCTGTCGCCATCGCACGACTGGGGCACTCCCAATCGGCGACTGCGCCTCCGCCAAGCAAGAGCTTGCTTCTAGGCGTTCCCGACAGCGACGTGAGTTTACCAGGTGCTGGCCCGCTTCGCCGGGCCGACTGGTTTTGCCCGATCTGGAACGAGCGGCGCGGGGCGTGGGCGGAGCGCGCCGAACAGGATCAGGGAGCATTGGTCTTCCTCGGCGATTCGATCACGCAAGGTTGGGGCGACGACTTTCGTAGCGCGTTTGGCGATGTGAAAGTTGCCAACCGCGGCATCTCGGGCGACACAACGCGGGGCATGCTCGTGCGCCTCGCGGAGGACGTGATCGCGCTCGACCCCAGTGGCGTCGTAATGTTGATGGGAACCAACGACATCGACGATGGGGCGACGCCCGCAACGATTGTCGACAACGTGAAGCTGATCCTGGCCGAGCTCAAGC
>JANNTD010000170.1:0-2594 GCA_031403315.1 Planctomycetota bacterium | reverse complement strand
ATAGATGGCATACGGCTGGCCGATGTTCTTCCGCGCCAGGTGCATGATCCGCTTCCGCAGGCTCGGTTCCGTCGTCTGCAAATGGCCGATGTACGCGCCTACCTCCGCCTCCGTGAACTCGTAGAGGGGCTTTGATTCAAGCGATTGAATGTCCGGCCGCTCAGCAATTGCCGTCGCGCACACGATGCCAACCAACAGCGACACGTTTACCGAAAGCAAGACTCTCCGCATCGATCTACCCCACGCAGTAAGAACTCGAGCCGCCGGCCCGTACATTATAACGAGCTGCACGATGGTCGCGGGCCGCTTCTAGAAGTCGGTCAAATCCTTCGGCCGGATCGCCACACGCAGCGCGTTGACGACCACCACGACGTCAATCACTTCCTGCACGATCGCCCCCGCCACCGGCGGCAAGTAACCGGCCGCGGCGAAGAGCATGCCGACGATGCTCGCGGCCATGCCGCCAACCGCGCTCTGGAGCGCGATCCGCCGCATCCGCTGACTGATGTGCAGAAACTCGTCGACCTTGGCGAGCGAACTATCCATCACCACGACGTCCGCCGCCTCGGTGGTGACGTCGCTGTTCTGGCCGAAGGCGATGCCGACCGTCGCGGCCGTGAGGGCCGGGGCGTCGTTGATGCCGTCGCCGACGTAGATCGTGTGGGCCCGCGCCGTCTCGGCCCGCACGATGTCGAGCTTTTCCTCCGGGCTCTTGCCGCCAAGCACTTCTGGAATTCCCACGAGATCGGCGAGATATTTCACTTCGGCCGGTCGGTCGCCCGAGAGCAACATCACGCGGTCGATATGATGCTGTGGCTTCAGATGGCGGATGAACGGCCGGCCCTCGCGCCGCGGCCGATCGCGAAAACGATACGTCGCCACATAGCGGCCGTCGACAAGGATCAAGCACTCGAGGCCACCCGCCGGCGGTGGCAACTGAGCGGCGACCTCCGGCTGTTCCTTTGCCAATTGTTTGCGACTGGTGAGCCGCACCTCGCGGCCGGCGACCGTGCCGCGGAGCCCCTGCCCCGGCGGTTCGCTGATCTGGGCCACTTCGTGAAACATCGCCCCCTGTTCGCGCCCGGCGCGGACGATCGCCTCGGCAAGCGGGTGCTTCGAGTATTGTTCAAGACTTGCCACCAACGAAAGCACTTCCGCAGCGTTCGCTCCGGACACCACAGTCTGCTCGATGAGCTCCGGCTGACCGTAGGTGAGCGTGCCCGTCTTGTCGAAGATGATCGTACGACAAGTGCTCACGGTTTCGAGCACGGCCGGGTCGCGGACGATGATCGCTCGCTTGGCGGCGAGCGAAATCGAGCCGATCACCGCGACTGGAATCGCAATCAAGAGCGGACACGGCGTGGCAACAACCATCACCGCCAGGAACCGCACCGCGTCGCCCGTCGCCAGCCACGCCGCGACGCCGATCGCCAACGCCACCGGAGTGTAGAACGCGCCAAGCTGATCGCCCAGCCGGCGTATCCGCGGCTGATGCTGCTGCGAGGCCAGCATCACCTCCATGATCTTCGCGTACCGCGAGTCGACAGCCAGCTTGTCGGCCCGGATCGTGAGGCCCGATTCGCCGTTGATCGCTCCCGAGAGCACGGTCGAGCCGGGCGTCTTCGAGATCATGTACGGCTCGCCCGTGAGGTACGATTCGTCCATCACGCCGTGCCCCTCGACCACCGTGCCGTCGATGGGACAGACCTCATGCGGGAACACGAGCACCACGTCGCCCACGGCCACGTCGGCGAGCGTGACGTCGGCGATTGTGGAGTCCAGCTTGCGATGGGCAAGCGTCGGCATCCGCTTGGCCAGTGCTTCGAGCACCGAAGAGGCGCTGCGGACGGCATAAGCTTCAAGCGTCTCGCCGCCCGAGAGCATCAGCACCACGAGTGTGCCGGCCAAATACTCGTCCAACATGACCGACGTGACGATCGAAATACCGGCCAACAGGTCGGAGCCGAACTCTCGATGCACGAGCTTTACCAACAGCTCCCACACGAGCGGCACGCCACCCAGCGCGAGCGCAACCCACAGGGGAGAAATTGGCACCCACCACGGCAACGCCGAAGTGCCGAATCGCAGTACCAGATGCACAAGAATCGCCACGAGCGCCAAAACGGCAATGGCAGCCTGCTTGCGGCGGATGAGGGATTTTGTTGACATGGCTAACCAAGGATTTCGCGGTACAGCTCCCCATGCCGTCGCACGTTCTCTTCGATGCTGAAGTGCTCGAGCATCCTTCGCTTCGCCGCCGCACCGAGACGCGCGGCGAGCGCGGGGTCGTTCAAGATTCGGTCGGTGTCGCGGGCGCGGGCGGCGCGGGCGGCGATCGGGACCAGATAGCCCGTCTCGCCGTGGACCACCAAATCGCGGTTGCCCGGGATGTCGCTGGCGACGACCGGCACGCCGGCGGCCATCGCTTCCATCACGGCGTTCGGTTGGCCTTCGTAGCCGCTGCCATTCCAAAACACGTCCAAATGCGGCATGATTCGCCACACTTCAGCGCGAGTGCCGAGGAAACGAATGTGATCGAGATCGCTGGCGAGGCAGGCGAATCGCTCGAGCGTCGAGCGTTCCGGCCCGTCGCC
>JANNTD010000169.1:0-36779 GCA_031403315.1 Planctomycetota bacterium | reverse complement strand
GTCGTGAAACCGGACGACGGATAGCAGATGTCCGGCGTGTGACGAATGACGTCTTTCGCGTGGCCGACAATCAGCCAGATCGTGACCACTTCGCCCGTGATCGTATTTTTGTACGAACGCGAAACGTAGCCGCGCGCCCCGGCCGTCCTTTTCACCTGTTCCTCGACCGGCAAATTCGTCCCGTGCCAATCGCCGATGTCCTCCGGCACATTCTTCAAGAGCGCGGCAAATTGCTCCTCCGTCATGTTGGAGCCTTGATACCGACCGGACATCCGGGCCTCAGCCACGAAGAAGCCAATGATGGCGATCACGCCGAGAATGACAGGCACTTGACGAATCATGGAGAGGCTTCCTCGCTTGCTCAAACTGCCGCAGCGGCGGGACGAGAACCGACCCTTTCACGGTAGGCTCATGCCCCAAGGGTGTCAAGCAAGCGAGCGGCCCCGCCGCGCATTGCCGGCAAGGGCCGCATAATCGTCACCGGTTTGCCAATAATTTACAAGGCGGCGCTTTGCTCCCAAGGGGGCGCGGGGGGCGGATCGGTCGTGGACACCCGCGACGCACTTGGACGACCGCCAATCGAGTTGACGGACTGGCGGCGGCTCTCGCTCTTTGGCCGCTGCGTAGAAAGCGAGCTGGGAAGTGCCGGCGGCGGATCGTGGTCGCTGGTCGGGCCGAGCGGCGGAGTTTCGTCATCCGGAAGCGGCACATTGGGCAGGCTCGTGCCACCCTTGCCGTCTGGCGCAGGCTCTCCGCCCTCAACAGGCGGCTCGGCCGACGGTTCCTCGCGTTTTGGCGACGAGGGCGGAGCGGCGGCGTCTTCCAAATCCGGCGGCGGCGTTTCGCTGTGACTGAGTTCGGGACTGACTTGACCTTCAGCCTCCGTCGGCGATTTGCTCGGCGTCGGCTCCAATTGGTCGCCCGGCCAGGTCCGCCAGCGGGCCGGGTAGTAGCCCCATTCCCCGGTGTTGGGATAGCAGGTTCCGTCGGCCGCACACGGCGGCGGCGTCGGTGGATCGACATACGGCCCACGGCCCATGGCCAGACTGGTCGCACCCCACGCCGCCAACAAACAACACAAAGTATTGAATCGTTTCATGAACCTGCCTCCCCAATGGATCTATTCTGACCTCTGGCCTCTGAACTCCGACTTCTACACTACAACTGGCCTAAGCCGAAGCGATCGATCCGGTTGGCCATTGCCGTACCGAGCGAGACGAAGCCAAAGATACGTTCAAACGGTGCGGTCAACTTCTGCACAGCCCTGTCGAAGTACAGATACGGATCCTGAGCGATGAACAAGCGATCGCCGGGCAACAACTGATAGTTGGTCGCCGTCGACGCGCCTTGCGTGATGTCGTCCCAATTTACCGGCAATATCTGCTCGCAACCGACGCCGTTGGGCGCGGGACGGGCAACCCAGATCTTTTTCGACGATAGTTGCGACAGTCCGCCGATCGTGGCCACCGCGTCGAGCACGGTTTCGTTGCCCGTAATTGGCGCCGTCGCCACATTGTCGCCGAAGCCGGCGCCTTGGGTCACGACGTAGTACTTCTTGCTGTTGTAGGCAAAGATGTCGACGACCACTTGCGGATCTTCGAGGTATTCGGAGAGCTGCTCTTCGATTGCGGCGCGAGCCTCCTCGATCGTCAGGCCGGTGACGTACACGGCTCCGTAGGTTCCCAAGTTGACGCGGCCGTCCGGCCCAACCAAATGTTCGCCCACGATCTGTTGAGCACCCGACGAGAATGCCAGCGACACCGAGACTTGGGGCGCTTGGAGCACTTGAGTCAAGTGTTGCTGGATGGCCGACTGCGCTTCGTCGATCGTCAAGCCCACAACTTTAACTCGCCCGTACGAAGGACCCAAATCGACGGTCCCTTCCGGATCGACTGCAAACGCATCGGCAATCGGTTGGTCCGGCAGCGAACCCAGCACGCGGATCAACAGGCCATCGAACGGTTCGATCTTGTGCGGCGGCTTGGGTACGACTTTGATCGCGTTGATCATCAAAATATCGGGCGGCTCGATCACATACGGAGGCAGCGAGACTTTGTCCAATTCACGCGGCACGGGGCTCGTGAGCGAGGGCTCCGACGGCGTGATCGGGAATGAATTTGTCGGCCCGAAAAAGGTCGTGCAACCACTGCTGGCGACCAGCAAGCCGACCAGGCAAATCGCTCGGGCGGCGGTGCTAGAAACAGAAAGCGTCATGGCATTTCTCAGTTCGCGTTGGGGCGAAACGACCTCCGGATCGAGCGTGCGCTCGCTCCTCCTCCTAGCCGGTAAGACCGGCACACTCGTACTAATCGGAAAAGTTTGCCACCAACTTTGCCCCAGCCCGTGAAAATCGGAGATTTCGCTCAATTGGCCGCCGGCAGCAGTCCTGCACGCAGTGAAACCAGGTAAATTGCGTGGACAGCGGCGCAGACCCAGCCAATACCCGAGCCCGCCGCTTGCGGTTTAGCTGGCAATCGTCGCCGAGCGACAAGCGTTCCCCAAGGCCGCCAAACAGTCCCGGCGAGCCATGCGTAGCAAACAGGAGCCGCCTGCCGCCTGATGACGAACGGGGCACCTGGGGCGGCACTAGATTTTTGCGGCTGGCGGTGACGACGACGGGGCGGCGGCAGTCATAGTCGCTGCAATTGGTACGGCTTACCTGGCGGTCCCGAAATGGGTGAGAAGTTCAGCGTATTTCGCAGTTTTTTAGCGCGCGCGGCGCCACAGGCTGTTTGACAGATTTTTGCCGCCCGCTTATTCTCAATTCGTAGGTCAAGGGCCGGCTCGACTGGCTCGACATCCTGATCTTTGATTCGCTGGATGACGGTTTTCGGATCGAACCGTCAATATTTTGAAAGTGCCCGCCATGGTGCGAGCTGTCGTGCGACACTCGTCGGCGCGGCGCTTTTTCGTGGGCGACCTATGGCGGCAGGCTGCTGCGGGGACCGCTGAGTTGGAGTAGAGAATCTTTTAGCGGTCTTTGTCGCCACTCGCTGGCGGGCTCATCGACTCTCTTGAGTTGACCCGACGGCGCTAGTCAGACTAGTACATCGATCAGACCCTGACATCGATCAGACTGTGACGCACGGTTTAATTTTCGCGAGATGAACACCCCATGAGTCAGCCAATCCGTCCAACGTCGTCGCTTCCCCTTCGTCCCGGCGCGCCGGCCGCGGCGACCACTCGCTCGACTGTTTCGTCCACGCTTCGTCCGGCTGGAATGTCGGGAGCCCCGACCGCCGAGGTCGCCTGGAACGATCCCTCGCAGCGCGTGCCGCTCATCACGCTCGGCTTGATGACCCTGGTGCTTGTGGTGTCCTATTTGGACATGTTCTCCTTGGTCAAAGATGAATGGGCCAACCCGCTCTACTCGCACGGCTACATCGTTCCGATCTTCGCGATCGGATTGTTGTGGATGCGGTTTCAGCCGTTTCGTTCCGTGCCGGCGATCGAGCGTTGGGCTGGCTTGGGGATCTTGGTCCTGGGACTTACGATTCGCATGTTCGGTATCTACACGACCACGTCGCCGCTGGATCGCTATTCGTTTCCCATCGCGCTGTTCGGACTGTTCATGCTCGTCGGCGGCTGGCACATGATCCGCTGGGCTTGGCCGGCAATCCTGTTTTTGTTTTTCATGTTTCCGCTCCCCTCAGTGTTGGAGCACAACATTCTGTGGCGATTGCAGACGCTGGCCAGCGTTTGCAGCACGTTTGTATTGCAGACGATGGGAGTGGCAGCCTTCCGTGAGGGCAACGTGATCCAGATTCCCGGCTCCGACCCTCTAAACATCGCCGACGCCTGCAGCGGTCTGCGGATGCTGACGATCTTCGGGGCGCTCGCGGTGGCAATGGTGTTCCTGGTCGAGCGGCCCTGGTGGGACAAGTTCATGATCCTCTTGAGCGCCGTCCCGATCGCGCTGATCGTCAATATCATCCGAATCACTTGCACCGGTTTGTTGTTCATGGCCGTGGGATCGGATAACGAGTTTGCCAAGAAGCTGGGCCACGATTGGGCCGGCTTCTTCATGATGCCGCTCGCGCTAGGTTTCCTGTGGATCGAGTTGCAAATTTTGGAGAGGCTGACGGTCCCGGTGGAAGTTGCCCAGTACAAGCCGGTTGGGGCTCGCACGGCGACCATCCCGGTACGTTGAGTTTGCCGGCCAAGCCTTTCCTGCGGGCGGTTGTCGTTGAATAATTGCCACGTAGGTTGAAAAAAGGCAGCAGACTTTTCGCCGGCGCAGTCTCGATTGGGGTTGTAAGTCGAGCTTTGGCCGTTGTTTAAGGGCCGTGAGGGCCGTTATTTGCAGGATTGGCAAGCTAGTTGCGTACGAGAGCTGGCCAAGCACAGTGTCTAGCGCGGTCCGACCGAGCGGGCCTATCCGTCAACACCTGAGAGTTGTTCCATGACGTATCGCGACGATCACGAATCGCCCGACCCGAATTCCCCCCACGCAATGGTCGGTGGCCAGTATTCCCAGTCCGCGCTGGTGCCGCAAACCAACGGTCAGGCACCGGCCGTGATTTATCCTGCGAACCACGCCGCCGCGCCGACGACCGACGTGCTCCGCGGCGGGATGGACGCCAACTCGTTTGCCAACAGCTTGCGACGCCGCTGGCTGCTGGCGATCTGCATGGGTTCGGTCGCGGCGCTAACCGCAGCCGGTATTCTCTGGTTTGTGTTCCCGGAAACCTCCCAAGCCACCGCGCTGTTTAACATGTCGAGCAAAGAGACAACCTTGCTTGGCGATGCGAGGGTCAGCCAGTCCAAGGAATTTGAAATCCTGCAACGCACTCAGTTGGCCTATCTGAAAAGCTATTTCGTGATTCAGGCCGCGCTACGCGGTCCGGGCATGGAAGCGTTGGGCATTTTGGCCGGCGAGCCGGACAAGGTGCAGTGGTTGATCGACGAGATCGTCCCCTCGTTCCAAGGGAACAGCGAGATTTTGAGCATCACGCTCAGCGGCGACACTCAAGATTCTGAAGACTTGCGGAAATTGGTCGATGCGGTGTCCGACGCGTATCTGAAAGAAGTCGTGTTCGAAGAAGATCAGCGGCGGTTGGTCGTACGCGACGCGTTGTCCCGCAGCTACGCGAGGATGTCTTCGGAGATTCACGACAAACTCGAGGCGCAAAACCTGCTGGCCGAAGAGTTGGGGCAGGCCGACGCTCGGCAGCGCGATCCAGAATCCGAACTGCTAATGCGCGAACTCGGCGAGGCCGCTAAGTCGAAAAGCGCAATGGAAAGTGAATTGGCGGCAGTGCAAACCAATTATCTCGTCCTCGAGCAGCAATTGAAGGATCCTGCCTCCATCGATCTGATGATCGAAGAGCAGCTCGCCTCCGATCCCAACATGAGCATGATGAGCTCGGAATTGGCGAATCTACAGTATCAGTTAAGTTCCCAGAGTGGCGTGATGAAGCGCGGCCGCTCGAAAGAGGCCGATCGCTTGCAGCAACAAATCAATGCCAAGCAACAGCAAATGGCCCAGTACAAGGCCCAGCTCAAACAGCAAGTGGCGGGCCAGGAAAAGAGCAAGCCGAATCAACAACTGCTGTCGGTTCGCAAGGAATTTCAGATTCGCGCCGGCGTGCTCCAGCAACAATTGGCAGCCTTGAACAAGATGATCCAGGAGAAAACCGAGAGTCTGACCCTCAAGAATCAGAAATCGGTCGAGCTCGAGGTCGGCCGAGCCGAGGTGGAACAACTCCAACAGATCGCCAGCGACATGAGCATCAAGCTGGAGCAGTTTGACGTCGAGGAGGTCGCTCCGGACCGCATCCGACGCATTCAGAAGGCGATCCCCTCCCCCTCGATCGCTGCCTCAACGCGATACACGATCGTCGGTTTGGGCGCTCTTGGCGCCTTCGCGGTGACCTGTTTCGGCATCGCCTATCTGGAATTCCGCAACCGCCGGCTCGATGGCCCCGAGCAAGTCGACGAAGGATTGGGCATCCGAGTTGTCGGCACACTGCCGGCCCTTTCCGCTCGCAAGATGCTCGACCCGGATCATCCGGTTGTCGCCCAGCTAACCGAATCGATCGACGGTGTGCGGACTCTGCTCATGCACGACTCGACGTCGAAACGGCGGCAAGTCGTGATGGTCACCAGCGCCACGACCCAGGAAGGCCGGACCACCGTTGCCAGCCAATTAGCGGCGAGCCTGGCCCGCGCCGGTCGCCGGACGCTGCTGGTTGACGGCGATGTCCGTCGCCCCGCGCTGCACGCCCTGTTTGACGTGCCGCTGGAAGACGGTTTGTGTGAGGTGCTGCGGGCAGAAGTCGACGTCGCCGACGTGATTCGTCCGACTCACGCCGAAGGCCTGTGGCTCCTTACTGCCGGCTACTGCGACGTGGACGCGATCCACGCCCTGGCCACCGAGCAGATGCAACCGGCCTTCGAAAAGCTCCGCTCGGAATACGACTTCATCATCATCGACGGGGCTCCGGTGCTCGGCATGTCCGACGCACTGATCTTCGGCCAGTATTGCGATGGGGCAATCCTCTCGGTCCGCCGCGATTTTAGCCAGATGCCGAAGATCAACGAAGCCGCCTCGCTGCTGAGAAGCGTTGGCGTCCGCCTGATCGGTTCGGTCGTCAACGGTGTCCACTCCAAGTGCGACGACCGCGTCACGCAGTTGCGGCTGATCGCCCCGAAGTCCGAACGGCAGCTTGAATCCGTCTGATAGCAAGACCAGCGGCTGGTCGAATTTTGAGACAACCTACGGCATCGGGCGGCCCCAGTGACCGCCCGATGCCTGTTTGGTGCGCCTCAGCCGCTCCGGCACCGAAGTCGTCCCGCCCGCAATCTCTCGCGCAGGCCCCTCAATTTCTCGCCGACCGGCTCGCCAAGTTGCTTTTCAACCGGCCAACCATCCGTTAGGATGCGTGACTCACTCACGGTCGGCTGAGTTCCAGTTGTGCGGTTGTGGCTGACCATTGTTTGCCCTTGAGTCACTTGGTTAGATTCGCCGGCCGAGTCATCGGCCTGCGCTTCGAGGCGATCAAGTTTTCCTGCCGACGCCGTTGGCAGGCTTCCTTTCTACCTTCTGGTTCTGACATTGGAGAGATTCGAACATGGCTGCTTTGACTCCACAGGCCGTCCTGGCGATGTGTCGCGAGCGGGACATTAAGGCCGTCGACATGCGGTTCATGGATTTCCCTGGCCTCTGGCAGCACTTCACGATTCCCGTCGGCAAGCTCGAAGAAGAAGTCTTCGATGAAGGCCTCGGCTTCGATGGCTCCAGCATTCGTGGCTGGCAGGCGATCAACGAGAGCGACATGCTGCTCTTGCCCCAGGCCGAAACCGCGTTCGTCGACCCGTTCACCGAAATCCCCACGCTCTGCATGATCTGCAACGTGCAGGATCCGATCACCCGCGAAGACTACTCGCGCGATCCGCGCAACGTTGCCCGCAAAGCGGTCAACTACCTCAAGAGCACCGGCGTCGCCGACACCTGCTTTATCGGCCCCGAAGCCGAGTTCTTCATTTTCGACGACGTCCGCTTCGACCAGACGCCCAACGCCGGCTACTATTTCCTCGATAGCGAAGAAGGCCAGTGGAACCGCGGCCGCGACTACCGCGCCGAAGGCATGGGTCCCAACCTCGGCTACAAGCTGCGGCACAAGGAAGGCTACTTCCCCGTCCCGCCGTCCGATTCGCTGATGGACATCCGCAACGAGATGATGCTCACGATGATCGAGTGCGGCATGGACGTCGAGGCCCAGCACCACGAAGTGGCCACCGCCGGCCAGTCGGAAATCGACTTGCGGTTCTCGCCGCTAGTGGAAATGGCCGACCAGATGTGCTTATACAAGTACATCATCAAAATGGTCGCCAAGAAATACGGCAAGACCGTCACGTTCATGCCCAAGCCGCTGTTTTCCGACAATGGCTCTGGCATGCACACCCACATCTCGTTTTGGAAGGGTGGCCAACCGCTGTTCGCGGGCAATGGCTACGCCGGACTCAGCGAGCAGGCCCTGTTCGCCATCGGCGGCATCCTCAAGCACGCCCCGGCCATCCTGGCCTTCGCCTGCCCCACCACCAACAGCTACAAGCGGTTGGTGCCGGGCTACGAAGCGCCGGTCAACCTGGCCTACTCGCAGCGCAACCGCTCGGCCTCGTGCCGGATTCCGATGTACAGCCCGAGTCCGAAGGCCAAGCGGATCGAGTTCCGCTGCCCCGACCCGAGCTGCAATCCCTACCTTTCCTTCGCCACGTTGATGATGGCGGCGCTGGATGGCATCCAGAACAAGATCCATCCGGGCGAGCCGCTTGACAAGGACATCTACGACCTGGCGCCGGAAGAGCTGGCCGAAGTGCCGAAGACGCCTGGCTCGCTGTTCGAGTCGCTCGAAGCCCTTGCCAAGGACCACGAGTTCCTGCTCCGCGGCGATGTCTTCACCGAAGACGTGATCCACACTTGGATCTCGTACAAGCGCAAGAACGAAGCGGAAGCGATGGCGCTGCGCCCGCATCCATACGAGTTCTGTCTCTACTACGACATTTAAGCAAGCAGGCAATTAGCTGCGTCGCTTGCGACGCGCGGTTTGATTTACAATATTAGTAATCGCAATCCACAACGAGCGAGGCGCTCCAGCGCCCCGCTCGTTTTTTCAGTTCCTTGTTTTACCTGAAGGCGCTCTAACCGCCCGCCCTACTCAACAACAACTCAATCGCCGCCTCGCATATCTCGAGTTCGCATAACACCCGTTCGCCGAGCTCGTCATAGTCCGCCGACCGGCCGGTGCGGGCCGCCGTCTCCAACTCCGCGACTGCCTGGCTCAAACGGCCTGCGGCAACATTGCCGGCCGAACCTTTGAGCTCGTGGGCCACGCGAGCCACATCCTCCACCCGCCCGTCGGTGATCGACTCGCAAAGTTGCGCCGCACTGCCGCGGGCCGATTTGACAAAAGTCCGCAGCAACTCATCGATAAACTGGCGGTCGCCCAGGCAGCGCTCCTTCAATTCGTCCAAGACGAGCACCACGGCATCTTCTGTTGGCGACTCCGTCCCGCCGTGAAGTGCAGCCCCTGTGATCGCACCGACGGTCGGTGACGGCTCGTCGGCAACATGCTCGAGGCACGACTGAATCGTCCGCAGCAGCTCCTCACGATTCACCGGCTTGGTGACATAATCCGTCATCCCCGCCGAGAGACACCGCTCGCGGTCGCCGCGCACCGCTTGGGCCGTGAGCGCAATCACCGGCAGCGGCCGACCGGCCTGCGCAACAATCGACTGCTCGGCTTCCATCGTGCGGATCATCCGCGTTGCCGCGAAGCCGTCCAGCTCCGGCATCTCGCAGTCCATTAGCACAACGTCACACTTGCCGCCGCGGATCGCCGATACCGCCTCCCGCCCGTTACTCACGACGGTCGCATCGTATGCTGCCGCACGCAACATTTCGGATGCCACCATTTGGTTGATCTCGTTGTCGTCCGCCACCAGCACGCGGAGCCGCTGCTTGTCGCCGTTCAACGAGGACACGACCTGGCTCTGACCGGCCGCGCCGGACGTGTTGCCGGCGACTTCGAGCGAGAGTTTGCGGTGGGCGAGTGTCAGGAACGTGTCGAACCAGGACGATTGCCGCACCGGCTTGCGGAGACAGGTGAGCTCATGGCGAGTAATGGCATCTGGCGGCAACTCGTCATCCAGCGACGTCAACACGACCAGTTGCACGTCGCGGATCCGCGCGTCGGACTTGATCATGCCGGCGAGCTTCAGCCCGTCGACGTCCGGCATTGCCCGGTCGACCACCGCCACCGTGTAGGGATGACCCGTGCTCGCGGCGGTCCGCAGCACGTCGAGCACGTCGGCCGCACAGCGGGCCTGCGTCACCGACACGCCGCATCGCGACATCTGGCCATTGATAATCTTGAGCTGCATGCCGCTTTGCGCCGCCACCAACACTCGCGTGCCCTGCAGTTGCTCGCGGTGGTCACCGATCGCCGGTTGGCTCTGGTCCACGGCGAACGGAATGCGAAACCAGAACGTGGAACCCTGGCCGGGCGTGCTGAACACGCCAATTTCGCCGCCCATCAGTTCCACTAGTTGCTTCGAGATCGCCAGACCCAGACCGGTGCCACCATATTTGCGCGTTGTCGAGGCATCGGCCTGTGAGAACGACTGAAACAGCCGGCCGATCCGATCCGGCGGAATGCCGATGCCGGTGTCGATGATTTCGAATCGCACCGCGACCGTTTCCGCCATGCCGTCGCTGGGCTCCGGTTCGGCGCGCAACAACACCCCGCCTTGCTCGGTGAATTTGAGCGAATTACCCACCAGGTTCACGAACACCTGTCGCAGCCGATCGGAATCACCCAATACGCGCCGCGGCACGGCCCCCAGCATTTGGCAATTGAGTTCGAGTTCCTTGGCGTGGGCCCGATGCGCAAACATGTCGGGAACCGATTCCAGCAGCTCGTGCAGATCGAACGAAATCTTTTCCAGCTCCAGCTTCCCGGCCTCGATCTTCGACAGGTCGAGCACGTGGTTGATGAGACTCAACAGCACGTCGGCCGACGACTTGGCAAGCTCGGCGTACCGCCGCTGCTGCTCGTTCAGCTCAGTGCAGGAGAGCAGTTCGATCATGCCGATCACGCCGTTGAGCGGCGTGCGAATCTCGTGACTCATGCTGGCCAGAAACTGGCTCTTCGCCCGATTCGCCGCCTCGGCCGCGTCCTTCTCGCGCAATAACTCCTCCGACCGTTTTTGCTGCGTGATGTCTTCGACCGTGCCTTCGTAGTACAACAGGTCGCCATTTTCGTCGCGATATGCCCGAGCGTTCTCGACGATCCAGATTATCTCGCCGTCCTTGCGGCGGACCTCCGAGGCGAAGTCCTTGATCACGTCGTTCTCGGCCATCAGCCGTTTGAACTCGCGCCGCGTCGGATCGACATACAGCTCGGCGGCGATGTTCTGAATCCCCACCTGCATTTCTGCAACCGCGTTGTAGCCGTAGATCCGCGCCTGCGCCGGATTCGCCGCGAGGTACTTGCCATCTTCGGTTGTCTGGAAAATTCCCTCGACCGCGTTCTCAAAAAAGCGGCGGTACTTGTTGGCCGAAGCCACAAGTTCGGTCTTCATCGCGGGAGTTCCTCAAGGTGCAGGCGCAGCATCGTGGCGGCAAATCGCGATGCAATGTGCGAGAGCGGTCGCAGTGCGTCCAGCGCGAACGGTGACGCGATGCGAAACACCGGCGGCGGGACGATATTCTCCAAGCAACGAATGGCGGACATGCCCTGCTCTCGAAGGGATTACGCGGTGCGGGCGCATCGCGTCACTGCCGTCCGCCTAGCCACCGATGACGCGGGTCCCAAGTAATTCGGCCGGTCGATTGGGTTAATTCCCCCGATCGCCAGCCAATCCACCATAGGTTTCGAGATGATAAGTGGCACTCGCTTTATGGAGTTTTAACGATCCGACGATTCTTCACCTGCCGATCGCGTGGCACTGGCCGGAAAATTCGTCACAACGCGCACGAGAATCTACGCCCGTTCAACTGCTCCGCGCAAGCGGTTAGAGTAGGCCTATGCACAAGCGCTTCCACAACGTGCTCCGTTCAATTGCCGCTTGCGGCTTAGCGCTCCACTTCTTGCTCACCGCCCACGCCGCCGATCAATCCTGGATCCGCGTCAACCAGGTCGGCTACCTGCCCGACGACCCCAAGATCGCGATCCTTTCGAGCGACGTCCCACTCACCGGCAAATTCACGATCGCCGACCTCACCGCCGACGTCGGCCCCGACCAGGGCGCATGGGGCCCGTTCGCCCACAACTACCGCCTCGATTTCTCGAGCGTCCGCGGCCCCGGCCGTTACCGGATCAAGTTTGCCGGCATCGAATCGCCCGAGTTTGCCATCGGCCCCAATGCCTACCAAGCCGTACCCGCCGCCCTGCTCGAGTTCATGCAGCTCCAACGCTGCGGCGACAATCCGATCACCGGCAAGAAGTGTCATCAAGAGGACGGCTTCGACACCACGACCGGCGAAACGGTCGACCTCATCGGCGGCTGGCACGATGCCGGCGATCGCCTCAAGCACATGATCACGACCAGCTACTGCGTTGCGGCACTCTTTCTGGCGAATGCCGGCGACGAGGCCCGCCACGGCGCCGCGCTCGTAAAAAAATTGCACCCGGCCGCCGACGTGCTCTACGTCCAAATCGGCGACGATCGCGACCACCTGCCGCCCAACACGCTCTGGCACGACGACCAATCCGATTACGGCCGCGGCCCCGGCGGACCGCGCGCCGCCTGGCGCGCGACCGGCCAACCCGAGGGGCCGAAACACAAGAACAAGTCGACTGGCCTGGCGAATCTCGCGGGCCGCTCCGCCGCTGCAATGGTCCTTGCTGGCGACCTCGATGCAGCAAAGTCACTCTATGAACTCGCCCAATCGAAGCCCGGCGTCGCCATGTCGGTGCCGGTCCGCGCGCCGTATTACTACGGCGAGACGAGCTACTTCGACGACCTCGAATGGGCGGCGACCGAGCTCTACATCGCCACGAAGGACGAGCAGTATCTCCGCGACGCGATTCGCTACGCCCACCAGGCCGGCGACAATCCGTGGATGGGAACCGACCACCACGGCCACTACGAGTTCTTCCCGTACGTAAACTTGGCCCACTGGCGACTCTATCCGCACGTCGACGCCGGCACGCAAGCCAAGCTCGCCGGCTACTACCGCGCCGGCCTCGAACGCATCCGCGCGCGGGCCGCAAAGAATCCCTACCGCCTCGGCACGCCGCTTGTCTGGTGCTCGACTAACGACGTCGTCGCACTCGCCACCCAAGCCGCGCTCTACGAACAAATGACCGGCGACACCCGCTACCGTGAGCTCGCCACCGAGGCCCGCGACTGGATCTTCGGCCACAACCCGTGGGGCGTCTCAATGGTGATCGGCGTCCCTGCTGACGGCCGCCACGCTAGCCGACCGCACCACCTCTTCTACAAACTCGAGAACCACCTGCCCGTGGGCGGCCTCGTCGACGGCCCCGTCTCCAAGGAAATCAACGACAGCCTGAAATTCGATTCGTTCGATGACCGAGAGCTCGAACACTTCCAATCGGACGTGGCAGTCTACCACGATCAGTTCGCCGACTTCTCGACGAACGAGCCGATCATCGACGGCACGGTCTCGCTGCTGTTGCTGCTTCACGTTTGGGCCGCGGACCAACCAGCGAAAGATTCGCTCCACCGCGAACCCCAGGGCGCGATCATCCGCGGCGACACCTCCAAGAAGAAGCTCGCGCTCGTGTTCACGGGCGATACCTACGCCAACAGCGCGCTAACCATCGTAGACACTTTGAAGGAGCACAACATCGAAGCCGGCTTTTTCCTCACCGGCAACTTCGTCCGCAGCGCGGCCTTTCGCCTCGCCCTCGACCGCATGCTCGCCGAAGGCCACTATCTCGGTCCCCACTCCGATTCTCATCCGCTCTACTGCGGCTGGGGCGACCGCGACAAGAGCCTCGTCACCAAAGAATTCTTCGCAGAGGATTTGAATGCCAATCTCGCGGCCCTGCGTACGCTCGGCGCACTCCAATCTGGCGAGCCCGCGCTCTTCATTCCTCCCTACGAGTGGTACAACCGCGACCAGACCGCGTGGTGCCAGGAGCTGGGCGTGACGCTCATCAACTTCACGCCTGGTAGCGGATCGAACCGTGACTACGCCCCGGAAGGCGACCGCGCCTTCGTGCCGTCCAATAAACTCTTGGACGACATCCTGGCCTACGAACAAAATGACCCCCACGGCCTCAATGGCTTCATCCTGCTGCTCCACGTCGGCTCCAAGCGCAAGGACCCATTCCACCCACAGCTCGGCACGCTTTGCGACGAACTCAAAGAGCGCGGCTACGAGTTCGTCCGCGTCGACAAGCTCTTGGGTCGCTAGACCAATTTGGTCAAGAACAGCGACCGCCCGGCACCGTTGCCATAGTCGAGAGACGCATAGCCCGACGCCTCGTAGATCGCTCGCGCCGGATTGCCTTCCAGCACTTCGAGCGTGACCCTACAGCAACCCAGGACCCGCGCCTTCTCCTCGACCGCCGTGAGCAGCAGCCGGCCCACGCCTCGGCCGCGATATTCGGCGATCACCGCCAGATCGTGCAGATTCAACAGCGGCCGGGCCGCAAACGTCGATAAGCCTCGAAAACACGTCGCAATCCCCACCGGCCGCGTGCCGTCGTACGCGAGAAATACGACCGTCGTCGGATTGTCACGCAGCGCCGGGATCAGCCGCTCGCATACGTCAGAGTCGAGCGGCCGCCCGTTGCCCATCGGATCGCGCGAGTAAGCGTCGAGCATCTCGCGGATCGCGTCTTCGTGCTCAGGACACGTGAGCACCGCTTCCACGACATCGATCGTCGCGTCGGGCTCGCTCATGACAATCGCTCCAATAAACCGGCCCGTGGCGTCCGATCGGGAAACGGCACGCCCTGGAGCCCCGCCGCGCGCCGCCAGATGCTGATCTGCCCGATGTGCAGGCTCTCGTGAAACACCAAGAGGTCCGGCAGCATGAACTCGACGGTCGGATACATCTTCGCCCACCGTTCGAGCGCAGGTGCCTGCCTAAACGCTTGCGGCTTAGCGGCGAGCAATGCTTGCGCCACCAACTCATGCCCTTCCTCAAACCGCGACACCACCGCCCGCTTGCTCCCGTATGCCGCGATGTCATCCACCGGCCCCGCACCCGCAAACCCAAACAGCCGATCGTTCTTCGGATCGTCGATCGGCTCGCCCGCCAAGAGCTGCACCGTCACCGGATGATACAGCGACACATGCCCCAAAATCCAAGCCGGATGATTCATGTTCCCACCCGGCCGCAACACAAACTGCTCGTCGCTCAAATCCGCCACCAGCGCCTGCGCGTATCGCAACTGATTGTCCCAAGCATAAATCATCGATTCGACGCTGAACATAAGTCTCTTCTCCGCAAATGTTGCAGTTCGTACGGTGAGCAGGCAGCGCTCAATGTAATACGATGTGGCGGTCTCAGCCAGCGGTTATAGCCGTCGTCGAGCCGCCCCCCAAGACAGTCTCCGCGTGTCTAGGTTCACCAATTCGAAGCCTCATGGAGTGAAGATTGAACACCCCATCCACGTTTGAGCATCAGTTCCGTGTGCTCGGTGAACTGTAACGTGAACTTTGCGCCTTTGCGTGAGACTTTTGAATCTGGCCGTCGTGCGGATCGCCCCCAACTTCCCTTTACAAACCACCGCCACAAGCGGATATTGAGGCCGTTCGACAAAACAGGCGGCCGTAGGTACCGTGTGCCTGACGTATAATCGGGTAGGGATTTCCCGGTTCAGCTGCTTTGGGCAGAAGTCATGGTCGATTCAGAAAATACAGCGGGTGACGGCGCGACCGTGCCGGCCCCCCGCATCGCCGCGATCGACGTCGGCTCGAACAGCGTCCGGCTGGTCGTCGCCGAGGTGCTGCCTTCCGGCGGTTACCGCGTGCTCGACGAAGAACGCGAGAATACCCGGCTCGCCGCATCGATGGTGACCACCGGCGAACTCTCCGCGGCCGCGATCGAAGCTACGATTACGGCGCTGCGCCGCTTTCAATCGATCGCCACCGGTTACGGCGTCGGCCGCATCTCGGCCATCGCGACCAGTGCCGTCCGCGACGCCGAAAATGGCCCCGAGTTCTGTCAGCGCGTCCGCAGCGAGCTCGACCTCGACGTCGAAGTGATCTCCTCCAACGAAGAAGCCCGGCTGGCGTTCCTGAGCGTGCAGCGGGCGTTCGATGTCTCCGGCCGCGAGGTCGCCGTGGCCGACATCGGCGGCGGCAGTACCGAAATCATCCTCGCTTCGAGCGGGCTGGTGGATCAAATCTACACCACCCGGCTCGGCGCGGTCCGCGTCGCCGAAAAATGCGACGCCACCGGCGTCTCGGACGCAAAACAGCTCGAGCGGCTCCGCAACTTCGTCGACCGCGTGCTCAAGCGCGAAGTCGGCAAACCGCCGTTCGTACCCAGCATGTTCTACGGCACGGGCGGCACGTTCACGGCGCTGGCCTCGATGATCATGGCCCGCGAAGGCCAGGCCGGCCAGCCGATGTGGGGTTTCCGAGTGACCGGCGCGCAGATTCGCCACCTGCTCACCGACCTCGCCCAACTCACGCTCGAAAAGCGCAAGAAGGTCGCCGGCCTCAACCCGGCCCGCGCCGACATCATCGTTTCGGGACTGGTGATCATCGAACGCATCATGAGCCATCTGCACGTGAACGTCGTGCAGGTACACACCCGCGGCGTCCGCGACGGACTGCTATTAGAGATGGTGGAGTCCGCGTTCGGTGGGCCGCCCGAAGCGATTTCGACGGAAGCTCGGGCCGCGGCGGTCGAACAATTCGCCAAGAGTTGCGGCGTCGAACTGTCGCACGTCAAACAAGTCGCCAAGATCGCCGGCTCGCTCTGGCAACAGCTGGCCGCCCCGCTCAAGCTGCGACCCGACGACCGCGAACTGATCGAAGCCGCCGCGCTCTTGGCCAACGTCGGCTATCTGATCAATTTTGAAGGGCACCACAAACACAGCTACCATCTGATCTTGAACAGCGACCTGCCGGGCTTTGAACGGGAGCAGCTGCGCATGTTGGCGCTCGTGGCCCGTTACCACCGCGGCAGCCGGCCGAAGAAAAAGCACGACGACTTCCGCGCGCTGGGCGACGAAGACCGCCACCGCGTGTCCGCCGCGGCCGCCATCCTGCGACTCGCGCTCGCGCTCGATCGCACGCACCAGCAAAAGGTGCAAGACGTCCGCGCTCAAATCGCGGGCGGCAACGTCGAAATCACGGTCGACGCCCAAGGCGACGCCGACGTCGACCTCTGGGCCGCCCGCTCGAAAGTGAAACTCTTCGAAAAAGTCTTCGACCGCGAGGTGGTGTTTTCGGTCAACGACCCTTCCACTCGAAATGGCCTGAACGACCGCGAAGGGTCGCCCACTTCTCTCGATGCCGCGAAGGCCGATCAAGACGACGACCCCGTCGACGCCGCCGGCAACCGCGCCCGGCCGCGCTAAGGCTCCTCGCTCAATACCTGCGGTGTTCGCGCGAGCCAGACAGCCATCTCGCCCTTGCCGCGATGCGCCCAAGCGTAGTAGGGGATTGCGGTGAACGGAACCATTGCCGTTGCAGCCGGCGATTCCTTGCTGCCCGCGCGATGGGCAGCGCCGGTAATCACCTGCACGCCGCCCAACAGATCGCTGCGAAATTCGGTCGCCAGCGGCGCTTCATCCGCGAGGACAAGATCACTCACCTTGCCGCCGGCCACGTCGGCCCCTTCCAAGCAATACACCAGCGGCCCGTGCATCAGCGCCACGCGGCCACGATCGGACGACACTTGCTCATCGGCGACGACTCGTCGCACTGGCATCGGCAGATCGAGCGTCACCTTGTCGCCCGGTTGCCACGCGCGGTCGATCACGGCATAGCCCTTCACTGGTTCGATTACCGCTACGTCGTCATTGACGGCGAGCGTCGGTCGCCCCGTCGACTCATCCAAATAGGAATACAAATCTGTCGGCCACGCCTCATTGCGCGCCCAGCCGGGAATCCGCACATGAAGCGAAAAATTGTCGCCCGCCGTTTCCGGCGAGACCGTGATCACGACGCGTCCGTCCCACGGATACTTCGTCGACTGCTCGATCCGCACCTTCTTGCCATCAAATTCCAACTCGCCAGTGCCATCGACGAACAAATTCACATACGGCCCGTCGTCGCCCACCGCGTACGCATAGCCGGGCACCGACGGAATGAATCGGCATAAGTTCGTCGGGCAGCAGGAGCAATCGAACCACTTGCTGCGGGCGTAGTCACCGCGCGCAGAGAGCGGGTTCGGATAAAAAAACTCTTTGCCGTCGAGCGACACTCCCGAAATGACGCTGTTGTAAAGCGCCCGCTCCAATACGTCGATGTACTTCGCGTCGCCGTGCAAGAGGAACATGCGGTGGTTCCAATAGCACGTGGCGAGGTTTGCACACGTCTCGCAATAAGCGGTGCGATTCGGCAACTCATAATTCTTGCCAAACGCTTCGCCTTGACCTTTGGCGCCGATGCCGCCCGTGACGTACGTCTTTTTGTCGACGACGTTGTCCCACAGCCGGTCGACGACGTCGGCGAGATTCTTGTCGCCAGTGAGTGCCGCGACGTCGGCCGCCCCCGCGTACAGATACATCGCCCGCACCGAATGACCCACCGCCTCGTCCTGCTCGCGCAGCGGTTTGTGATCCTGGCTGTATTCGCCAAACAGCTTCGGACGGTCCTTCGTCGGTTTGCCGCGGAGATCGACGTAGTACTTCGCCAGGTTGAGATAATCGCGGTTCCCCGTTGCCCGATAGAGCTTCACCAGCCCAAGCTCGATCTCCGGATGCCCGGGCGGAATCTCGATCTTGCCGGGGCCAAAGGTCTTCACCAACAAGTCCGCGCTCTTCGTAGCCACGTCGAGGAAATTCTTCTCGCCCGTCGCCTCGTAGTGGGCCGCCGCCGCTTCGTACATGTGACCCAGGTTGTACAACTCGTGGCTCATCTCCTCTTCGAGCCATTTCTTTTCTTTCGGGTAGCAACAGATGATGTTAGCGGGATTGTCGATTTTGTCGCGGGCAGTCCAAGCGGTGTAGAGGTAGCCGTCGTCCTCTTGTGCCGCCGCCATGTAGCCGACGATCTCATCGACATACGCCGCGAGCCGGGGATCGGGATGCGTCATCAACGAGTACGACGCCCCTTCGATGATCTTCGACAAATCGCTGTCGTTGAAACCGAACTTGCCGGTCCACTTCTTGTCCGACGTCCCCGCCGCCACTTTGAAGTTCTCGATCCGCCCTGTTTCTTCGCAGCTCTGGAACGAGTAGGGAATCGTGACCGTCCGATTCACCTCGATCCGCGGTTGCCAAAATCCATCCGCGAATTGCACATGATGCGCCGCCACCGGCCGGATCGGGTAGTCGGCGAGCTCCTCGGCACCCGCTTTCGTCGAACCATTCACGGCACCCAAAAGAATCAGCGACACAATCCGCGCCATTTCCATTGCCTTGACCTCGCCAGTAGAAGTGATATCCGACCCAGTCGGCCCAATGATATCACACGGCCACAAGAAAATCCTGTTGGCGGCCTTTGCCCCTTGGCGTCTCTGCGCGCAAGAACCTGCTTGCGCATTCTAGAAAAGCGCATCCACCGCGACGATCGCCACGATTACAGCGCCAGTCGCGAGCTTGCCGAGCGTGCCCCAAATCTTGCCGACAAACGCGCCCTGCCCGGCCGCGATTCGCGCGTCTTCGGCGCGGCCTTTCCACATCTCACCCAGGTAGGCACCAGCAAACGCCCCGGCCGCCCCGCCCACCAGCGCCATTACAAACGAACCCAATACAGGCACCGGCGCACCGATCATCACGCCGACGATGCTACCCACGAGCGCCCCCACCAGCGCAAGCACCATCGCCCGCCGACTGGCCCCCTGCTTCGCCGCCCCCGCCGCTCCAGCCGCGAACTCAATCACTTCGCCCACCAGTGCCAGCCCGGCCGCGACTCCGACCGTCATCCAACGGATCCCGCGCCCCGCCTCCTCCGGGAACAGCCAGGCGAACCCCGCCACCAGTGCCACGACGAACCAGTTCCCCGGCAGCGTGAAGACCGACGTGAACCACGCCGCTGCGCACAGCACCACCAGCAGCAGCGCCGACGGATAGTAGACCCACGCCGGATCGATGTTCCAGGAGGAGATGTCCATATGGTTGCATGCCGCTATTCAGCCAGCCTTTTCAGTACACCGCGATCCGACTTCATGACCTGTTCAGCAATTTCCATTTGCTCCGCCAATTCTGCATCACGATTTTGCACCACCGTTTTCGCCATCCGCTCCGCCAACCGCGCGAGCGCCTGGCTGCAATCCTTTGGATCGATGTGGACCTGCAAAATGCTCGGGCCGCTCGTGTCCTTCCAAGCCGCGTTGAGTGCCGAGTCGAACTCTCCCTCCGTGCGCACCTGATATCCTTTCCCGCCGCCGAGCACCTCGGGCAACTTGTAGTACTGCCACGGGTGGATCGAGTTGAACTCCCACTCGCCGGGGTGCAACAATTTTTCCGTCCCGTAGCCGCCGTTGTCCAGCACGATCACCACCGCCGGAAACTTGTGCCGCACGAGGCTCGACAGCTCCATTCCCGTCATCTGGAAAGCGCCGTCGCCGACGATCGCTACGGCCCGCGCCCCCGGTCGACCCATGTGTACGCCCAGCGCCGCCGGCACCGCGAAGCCCATCGACGTGTAGTAAGCCGGGCTCAAGAACTCCGTCCGCCCGCGCGTCGTCAACTCGGTCGATGCGAACAGCGCGTCGCCCACGTCGGCAATCACCACCGTCTCGCCGTCGAGTTGCTCATCGAGCCGGTCGATCATCCGCGAGATCGTGATCCGCTCCTTCGGCCGCAGCGTGAACGGCTCCTTCCAAAACTCGGTCGGCGCCTTGGGCGGCGGCGACTTCGGCCGCGGCTTCCGCGCCGCAAGCGTCTTCACGAAATCCGAGAGCGTCACGTCGTGAAAATGATGATGCCGAATCCGCAGCTGCTCGCTGGTCACCAGGATGCAGTCGCTCATGTCGAGCTCGGCCGTGTAGATGCCGAGGTTGATGTCGGTCATGAACGTGCCGAGCATCAGCACGCAGTCGCTTCCCTCGACGTACTTCGTGATTTCCTCGCGGCCGAGCGCGCCGCTGTACAGCCCCATGTAGAGCGGATGAGTTTCCGCCACCACGCCCTTGCCGAGCATCGTGGCAGCCATCGGAATCCCCGACGCCTCGGCGAGCCGCACCACGTCATCTTGCAAGCCGAACCGATGCACCTCGACGCCGAGAATGATCACCGGCTGCTTGGCCGCTTCGATCCGCCGGACCGTCTCATCGACTGCTTCGTTGAGCGCCCGCGTGTCGCTCACGGTTTGCGGACTTTCGTACTTCGGCGACACCGGCGGCCGCACATGCACCATGTCGCGCGGTATCTCGATGTACACGGGCCGCTTGTAGCGCGCACACGTGGCCAGCACCCGGTCGATCTCGCTGAACGCCGTGAGCGGATCGGCCAGTTCCGTCCCTGCGCAACAAATTTTTTCGAACACGTCGTACTGCGTGCGAAAATTCCGCACCATATGATGTAACAACGGGTTGCGTTCCCGTTCCTTGAGTCCCGGCGACCCAGTGATCATCACGACGGGCGACTTTTCCGCGTACGCACCCGCGATCGAATTGCAGACGCTCAAGCCCCCCACGCAATAGGTCACGCACAGCGCCCCCATCCCATGCACCCGGGCATAGGCATCGGCCGCGAACCCCGCGCAATCCTCGCGCGTGCAACCGACCGTCTCGAGCGGGCTCTCTTCCAGCATCGTGTAGAACGACAGAACGTAGTCGCCCGGAATGCCGAACACGTGGCCGATGCCGTATTCCTGCAGCCGCTGTATGAGATAGCTGCCGATCGAGACATCAGTATCCTTCACAGAATCTGCCATCCTGGTCCTCACCTCATCGCGAGCCAAGTGTCCGCCACCCGCCCACGCCGGCGGCGACCCATTATACGCCCATCAACATTGCCCGGCACATATCCATTGCTCGCCAAAATTAGTACATTGGTGGGCAAAGACTGAATGTCTCTCGCAGGGACGCAGAGGAAATCCAATAGAGTTTTCTATTTAGCGGAATGTGCGAGTGAGATCAATCTTCTTTTCCATTTCGATTCTTACTCTGCGTCTCTGCGTCTCTGCGAGATAATTGACGCGCATTTTCTAGCTCGGGATGACGACACACAGGTGGAGCTTTGCATGGACAAGATTCGTTGGGGCGTGTTGAGTACCGCCAAGATTGGTCGCGTACACGTCATTCCGGCCACCAATCGCGGCCAGTTTGGCACCGTCACGGCCATCGCCTCGCGTGACCTCTCCCGCGCCAAGAAAGTCGCCGCCGAGCTTGGCATCGAGAAGACCTACGGCTCGTACCAGGAACTGCTGGCCGACAAAAACGTCGACGCCATCTACAACCCGCTTCCCAACCACCTGCACGTCCCCTGGTCGATCCGCGCGCTCAAGGCCAACAAGCACGTGCTCTGCGAGAAGCCGATCGGCCTCTCGGTCGCCGAGGCCGAACAGCTCGCCGGCGTCGCGGCCGCCCATCCGAAGCTCAAGATCATGGAGGCCTTCATGGTCCGCCTCCATCCCCAGTGGCTCGCCGCCCACCAAATGGTCCGCGAAGGCCGCATCGGAGCGCTCCGCACGATTCACACCACGTTTTCGTATTTCAACGATGACCCCGCCAATATCCGCAACCAGCGCGACATCGGCGGCGGCGCGCTAATGGACATCGGCTGCTACGCGATCACGACGTCGCGCTTCATGTATGACGATGAGCCCAAACGCGTGCTCGGCCACGTCGAGCGCGACCCGAAGCTCGGCACCGACCGTCTCACCTCGGCCATTCTCGAATTCTTCCAAGGCACGGCTACTTTCACCGTCTCGACCCAACTCGCGCCCTACCAACGCACGAATATCCTCGGAACCGCCGGCCGCATCGAAATCGAAATCCCGTTCAACGTCCCCAACGACCGCCCGACACGGCTCTGGGTCCAAACCGGCTCGCCTCCCGCGATCCAAATCGAAGAGGTCACCTTCAACACTTGCGACATGTACACCGTCCAAGCCGATGCCTTCGCCCGCGCAATTCTCGACGACACGCCGGTGCCAACGCCCATCGCCGACGCGGTGGCCAACATGCGCGTCATCGAACGCATCCGCACCAGCGCCGACACGAACACTTGGACGTAGTCGGTCTGTAACGCTTGTACGGCTCCGCGGATTGCCGCGAAATCCGAATTCGTGCAGCCCCTGTAACCTCGCCGGCAGGTTCCTGCACTAGGCTTGTAGAAGTTACCGTCGCCCGACGGGCACTTTTCCAGCGAGCCGCGCCCTCCGCGCGCTCCAATCACTCGACCGCTTAACTTCTAAGGAGATTCTCCCATGCGTCACGCCGTGCTGCGCACCACGTTTCTGATCGCCGTCGTCATGCTCGTTTGCGGAGCGAATTCCAGCTACGGCCGCGGTCCCGGCGGCGGCGGTGGACGCGGTGGCAACGCCGGCGGGCGCGCGGGCGGCGGTGGCGGCAATCGCGGGCTCGACCTCTCAAAACGTGACGTGAAGAAAAACGATGGCCCAAATCTCAATGCCATTAACGCGAACGGCGGTCTCAACGAAACGGCAAAGAAGTTCCAGGGTGCCCCAGGAAAATTCTCGATTCAAGATGGCAGTGCCCAGCAGAATTGGAAAACCCGCAACGGCGAGTTCCAGCAGAAAGGTCAGAGCGCTTTCCAAGATTTCAACAACGGTCCTCAGCCGATCACTGCCGAATGGTACGCCGACCATCCAGCCGCCTGGCAATCTACTCATCCTCACGCCGACGCCTGGGCCGTAGCCTCTGCCGCTGGCGTCGCCGCCTGGCTCGGCTGGGCGGCCCAGCCCGCCTACGGCACTTCGAACACCGTCGTCTACCAGGAGGCACCGGCCGAAGAAACCGACTCCAGCGAAGATGCTTACTCCAACCAATCCGAGTCGACGCAGGACGACACCGAATGGCTCGCGCTGGGCGTCTATTCCGTGCTCTCAAACACCGGCGAACCCACCTCGCGGCTATTGCAGCTCACGGTCAATCGCCAGGGCGATCTCCGCGGCGTGTACTACGATTCGATCACTGCCACCTCGCAAAACCTCAGCGGCCGCATCGACCAGTCAACGCAATTGGCCCAATGGTCGCTCGATTCGAACCCACAAATCAGCTTTCGAGCAAATCTCAATCAACTCACACAACCCACCGGCACAATCGAAGTCACACAGCCCGCCGGCAATCAACAGTGGCGTATCGCCCGCCAAGAAAACAACGGCTAATCGAGTAATCGCCGAACAAGAGATTTCCCCAATTTGGCCCTGGGTGATTCGGCGGTTCGACCGCCGAACGCCCGGGGCAATTGTATTAATCTGCGTACACGCTAAGATTTTGCGGGCACGTCCGTCGCCGACGGAGTCTTGCCGGCTGCTGGTTGCCGTTGTGTAACTTTGCGCCCTGTATTACTGTGTAAGCATTCGATCGATCATGGCCCACCGCTGCAACTCCATCCTACTGATGATGACCTACCTCGCCAGCCAACTGGCGATGGTGCCCCATTCGCATGGAGCCAGCAGCGAAAAACAGCCAAGTGATCACAATGCTCGGCCGCATGTCCACGTATCGTGGTCCGACCACGGCCGCCATTCCGACGACGGGCACTCACATCACCACGAGTGCGACGGCAGCCATTCGCATCCGGCCTCATCCGGTTCAAACGCGGAGCATGATGATCACGACAGCGATGCCGTCTATCTGCCGAACGACATCGGGGTTTCATTTCCAAGTAAGAGTATCGTATCGCCGGACTGCCTCCAATCTGTTTCGACGCTAGCCATCGCCGCAATAGCTACCCCGGTGGCGATCTCCGAGCCTTGGGCAGTTGCTTATTCGCCGGGCAAATGTAGTCTGGGCTGCCCTCTCTATCTAGTGCTGCGCGCATTGCGGATCTGATTCGCGGCACTTGTGCCAAGCCGCTTTTGCAGGTGCGCATCTGAATGTGCCTTGCTTCCGTGACTTGTTACCGCTGCGCCGGTCCACGCTTGGCTGCCAGCGTGATATTCCAGAGGCTTTTCTTGATAGGTGAGTTATGGGTCCGCCCGAACGTTCTCGCGACGGAATGCAGTTGCACTCGATTCGATTTGAAAAACCGCTGGCGGTTCTCGCCCTGGTTGTTGGGACAGCGCTGGCCGGCTACTTGACTCGCGGGTGGTGGCTGCCGCGATCACAGCCCGCGCTCACAGAGCAATCGGCGACGCCACCCGACGCGGCAAATACTCCCTCGGACAAAATCATCGTGGGTGATCAAGCTCAGAAGAATCTGGGGCTAACCGCCAAGCCGCTGCAAGCCGGCGTCTTCTGGAAAACGATTACGATTCAAGGCATGGTCGTGGACCGCCCCGGATTTAGCGATCGCGAGGTCGTCGCGCCGGCCGTTGGATCCGTCAGCGAACTCTTCCAGGTCCCCGGCGACATGGTCCGGCCCGGCGACAAGCTGTTCACTCTCAAGCTGGCCAGTGAGTCGCTGCAACAAACGCAGACCGAGCTGTTCAAGACGAGCAAGAACATCATGCTGGCCGAGGCGCGACGCGAGCGGCTGGTTGCCGGCGGTCAAGCGATCGCCCAGGCCCGAGTCATCGAGGTCGAAAGCGAGATTTCGCGGCTGGAAGTTGCGGCCCAAGCCTATCGGCAAGAACTGTACAATCGCGGCTTTTCACCCGCCGACGTCAACGGAGTGGCCGATGGCAGGTTGCTGAGCGAAATCACCCTCGTTGTGCCGCCACTAGCGACCCCGCTCGCGTCAGACGCTTCTTCGACAGACGAACAGCCGCTCGCCTACGAGGTTCAGGAACTCAAAGTCGAGCTTGGCGAACAAGTTCAGGCGGGCCAGACACTCTGCCACTTATCCAACCATGAACTGCTTGCCATCGAGGGCCGGGCGTTCCGCGACGAGACGTCGCTCTTGGAGCGGAGTATTCAGGAAGGGTGGCCGGTCGAAGTCGATTTTCAGGAAGACGCGAGTGCCGACTGGCCGGCGATCGAGCAGGTTTTTTCCATCCGCTACATCGCCAATACGATCGACCCGCTCACTCGGACGTTCACTTTCCTGATGCCATTGAAAAATCAATACAAGACCGTCGATCACGGCGACAGGACTCAACTGCTCTGGCGATTCCGGCCGGGGCAGAAAGTTTTGTTGCGGATCCGGGTCGAGAAGTTGGATGACGTCTTCGTGCTGCCGGCCGACGCCGTCGTATTCGAAGGCGCAGAAGCCTTCGTTTTTACGCAGAACGTCAATACCTTCGAGCGAAAAAGCGTGCACGTCTTGCTTCGGGACCGCGACCGAGTGGTCCTGGCAAATGACGGTTCACTGCCGACGTACTTGAAGGGCCAAGTGCGCTGGACAATCCCCGCCGTCGTCCGCAACGCCGCTCCTCAACTCAATCGCATGACGAAGGCCGGATCCAGCTCCGTGCCTAAAGGATTTCACATCCATGCCGATGGAAGCCTCCACAAGAACGAAGACGAAGTCAAGTAACACAGGGATCATTCATGTTAAACGCCGTCATTCGCTTGGCCCTTCGCTATCGGACGCTGGTCCTCGCCGCATGTGTTGTCGTGCTGGTCTACGGTGGCTACCTGACGACGGAAATCCCGATCGACGTCTTCCCTGATCTCGACCGCCCACGGGTCGTCATTCTCACCGAAGCCGCCGGTCTTTCTTCCGAAGAAGTGGAAACGCTCGTCACGCTCCCGATCGAGACCGCCATTCTCGGGGCTTCCGGCGTGGAGGCGGTCCGCAGCCAATCGAGCCAGGGGATGAACGTGATCTATGTCGAGTTCGACTGGAAGACTGACATTCGTTACGCTCGCCAAGTCGTCATGGAGCGGTTGGCGACCGTGCCGATGCCCGAGGGCATTCGACCGCAGATGACGCCGCCGGCCTCGATCATGGGGCAGATTCTGCACGTGGGCTTACATCGCCGCAAGGGACCTGGAGGCGGCGAACTCGCGGCGGTTGGCAACACCGGGTTGATGACCGAGCGGGTCGAGGTCGACGGCAAGCCGGACGTTGCCGTGTGGCGACCTGTCGAGCGAAATCGGCCCGAGACGTGGCAGCGAGTCGAGGTACAGGGACTTGTTTGGGACGCGGAACCATCCGGCCGCACCGCTTCTTTCGTCTACGACGGGCGTCCTGTCTCGGTGACATTCCGCTCGCCCTTAGAACAGCGGATGGACCTCCGTGTAATCTCCGATTGGGTGCTGCGGCCGCGCTTGCTGAAGCTGCCCGGCATTGCCGAGGTGCTCAACATCGGCGGTGACGTCAAAGAGTACCAGGTACTGGTCAACCCCACCAAGTTGCAGGAATACAACGTTTCGCTGCGAGAGATCGAAGCCGCGATCCAAGCCAACAACTTGAACACCAGCGGCGGCTTTCTGGAAGAGGGGCAAACCGAACGCCCCGTGCGAATCATCGGCCGGCTCGGACCTTTGCCGCAGCAAGTGATCGATGATCTGCTCAAAGTGCCCGTGAAGATGATCGCCGATCGCGCCGTGCTGCTGGCCCAGGTGGCCAAAGTCGTCGAAGGACCGGCGCCGAAACGCGGCGACGCTAGCATCGACGGCTACCCAGGCGTTGTCATCACCGTCGTCAAGCAGCCGCATGCTGACACTCGAAAGCTCACCGACGAAGTGAAAGCGGCACTCCGCGATGCCGAACGCACGTTACCGGCCGACCTGGTTATCAATACCGATCTGTTCCAACTTAAAACGTTCATTGACCGCGGCATCTACTACGTAGAGGAAGCGCTAATCATCGGGGCGGTGCTCGTCGTGATCGTGCTCTTCCTGTTCCTGCTCAACCTCCGCACGACGTTCATCACGCTCACCGCGATTCCGCTGTCTTTGGTCATTACCACGTTGGTGTTCCGGTTGATTGGAATGCTTACGGGAACCGAATTATCGATCAACGTGATGACGCTGGGTGGGATCGCGGTGGCGATGGGCGAGTTGGTCGACGATGCCATTGTCGACGTGGAAAACATTTTTCGGCGACTCTCGGAGAACAACGCTTTGTCGACGCCCAAACCGGCGCTTTTGGTAGTCTACGAAGCCAGCCGCGAAATCCGCTCGGCCATCGTGTTCGGGACGGCAGTGGTCATTCTGGCGTTCATGCCGCTGTTCGCCCTCTCGGGCGTCGAGGGCCGACTGTTCACACCGCTCGGAGTGGCCTACATCGTGTCGATCCTGGCGTCGCTCTTGGTGTCGCTAACCGTAACACCGGTGCTGTCGTACTATTTGCTGCCGCAATCCAAGGCCACCCATCGCCACCAAGACGGCCTTTTGCTGCGCTGGCTGAAGTCGCTGGCCACCCCCATCATCCACTTCAGCATGCGCCACGCGGGCGTCTTGCTGCTGGTGACTTGGATCCTGGTGGGCTTGAGCGTCTGGCAACTCACGAGATTGGGCGCCGACTTCCTGCCGAAGTTCGATGAGGGCAGCGTTCAGATTAACGTGGCTCTACCGGGTGGATCGTCCCTCAAGGCATCCAACGACGTGTCGGACGTGATCGACATGAAATTGCAGACGATGCAGAAATCGCCGGAAAATCCAAACGGCCCCGTTCTCCACTTTGCCCGTCGCACCGGCCGGGCGGAACGAGACGAACACGCCCAGCCGGTGAGCGTCGGCGAATACATTCTCACGATGAACCCCAACTCGGGCACGGGTCGGGACGAGTTCTTGAAAACGGTAATTACCGAGCTTCGGGCCGAGGTGCCGGGCGTCGAGATCGAGGCGGAGCAACCGCTTTCGCACTTGATCAGTCACATGCTCTCGGGCGTGAATGCCCAGGTGGCGGTCAAGGTCTATGGGGATGATCTCGACAAACTCAGACAAATTGCCGAAGAAGTGCGCTCGGCGCTCTCGGAAGTGAACGGCGTCACGCCACCCATCATCGATCCTCAAGAGCGTGTCGAAGAGTTGCACGTGGTGTTGCGCCCCGATGACCTGGCTGTCTACGGGATCAGCCGCGAGTTTGTCGCCGATTTCGTTCAGACCGCCTTGAAAGGCGAAGCTGTCTCCAAAGTCCTCGAAGGCCAGCGCCGCTTCGACCTGGTCATCAAGCTCCAAGACCCGTATCGCTCGGACCCGGAATTCCTCAAGGAGTTGCGACTCGAACTTCCGAACGGACGCGGCCAATTGCGGCTCAAAGAAGTGGCCGACTTTCCTCAAGCGGCCAGCGGCCCGAATCTCGTCAATCGCGAAAACGTCCGGCGCAAGCAAACTGTTCGCTGCAACGTGACGGGCCGCGACTTAGCAAGTGCGATTGCGGAAATCGAACTAATGGTCAAACAGCGAGTGAAGCTACCAGTAGGTTACTTCCTGGAATTTGGCGGGCAGTTTGAGGCGCAGCGGTCCGCCACGCGGCGGATCTCGAGCTTGGCCGGAGTGTCACTAGCCGGCATCTTCGTCGTGCTGATGATGCTCTACCCGTCGGCCCGCATCACCTTCCAGATCCTCAATGCCATTCCTACGGCGTTCGTTGGCGGAGTGCTGGCTCTCACGTTGACCAATCAAACGCTGACCGTCGCTAGTCTTGTCGGCTTCGTTTCGCTAGGCGGGATCGCCGTTCGCAACGGCATCCTCTTGGTGACGCACTACTTTCATCTGTTGAAAGAGGAGGGCCAAGCGTTCTCTCAGGCGACAATTTTGCGCGGCAGCCTGGAGCGGCTGGCTCCCGTGCTCATGACGGCGCTGACGGCAGGGATCGCCTTAATTCCACTAGTTGTCGGCGGGAAGAAGCCGGGATTGGAAATCCTCTACCCAGTGGCGACGGTCATCGTCGGTGGATTGGTGACCTCCACCTTTTGCGAGTTCCTGCTGCACCCCGGCTTGTTTTGGAAGTTTAGCGGTAAGGACGCCGAGCGGTTGGTCCAGAGTGAAGGCACCGAGGCCGATCTGCTGCGAGAAGTGTAAGCGTGTAATTGGTTGTTTCCGTTTATTCTTTTGTGAAGGGAGTATTTCGATGAAGTACTTGAAATTGATGACCCCGGGCTTATTGGTCGCTGTCGTGTGGATGGCAGGCTGCTCTCGTTCGAGCGACTCGTCACCGGCCGGAACGGATGCGAAAGTCGCGTCGGATGCGGCTCCCGTGCTCGAACATGTGCACGGCACCGGACCCAACGGCGGCGTCGTGTTCGATTTGGGCAGTCACCACGCAGAATTCGGTGTCGATCACCCCAAGAAGCAAGTTACGATCCTCTTCCTCGGCGACGACGAAAAGACGCCGACTGCCGTGGCCGCGACCGAGTTCGTCCTGATCATCCGAGAGACGAAGACGGCCGACGGCACGGTGGTCGCGCCCATGACGATCACGATGTCGCCCGTAGACGCGACGGCCGGCAAAGCAATGACTTTTGTCGGCACCGACCCCGGCATCGGCAACGTCGCCGATTTTGCGGGCACGGTCTCCGGCGAAATCGAAGGCAAGCCGGCGATGGGCGAATTTAAGGAGTGAGCTGACTCGCTTCTCAATCGGAGCGGACCGAGTAACACGACGTCTTCGGTCGGCGCGTCGGCCAGCGCTCGTGGTACGCGCCGCAGGCTTGTTACAACCGCACCGAGTGCTGCCCGTCCGCGCCGGCAAACTTTTTCCAGAACTGAAATTCCCCGCCACAGGAGCCGATGCTGTAAATACCCCCGTCCTGATAACCTCCCGTGCCGCCCGCCTCGGCGGGCGTCTTGGCATGTTGACTTCGCAACTTGAGATTCCATCTGTCGCAACCGCCGACGCGTTTGCGCTCGGTCCGTCCGCCGCGCCGCCTGCGGCCGCCCAAAATGCCGTCCAGACGGTCCGCGTCTTGCACCTCATCAACGGCGAGCACTACTCGGGCGCTGAGCGCGTGCAGGATTTGCTCGCTAAACAGTTGCCGCAATTCGGCTACGAAGTCGGTTTCGCTTGCGTCAAGCCGTTCCGCTTCGCCATTGCCCGCGAGACGACGTCGGCCCCGCTCGTCGAGCTTCCGATGCGCGGCCGCTTCGACCTGCGAGTCGTGAAGAAACTCGTCCGGTTGATCGAGGACGAGAACTACGCGCTCGTCCACGCCCACACGCCGCGGACCGCTCTGATCGGACGCATCGCCGCCAAGCGCGCCGGCGTGCCCCTCATCTACCACGTCCACAGCCCCGCGGGCCACGATTCGACGCGGCAGCTTCTCAACGCCTTCAACGCGCTCGTGGAGTGGCACAGCTTGCGCGAGGCCGACCGGCTAATCGCCGTTTCGCCGAGCCTCGAGCGCTACATGGTCGCCCGCGGATTCCGCGCCGACCGCGTCGTCTGTGTCCCCAACGGCGTGCCCTCCGCCGTCTTCCCGGTCGACCGCACACCACCCATCGGCACCTGGACGCTCGGCACGGTCGCACTCTTCCGTCCGCGGAAAGGCACCGAAGTGCTTCTCGAAGCACTCGCGGCGCTCCGTTCGTGGGGTGTCGACGTGCGGCTCCGCGCCGTCGGTGGATTCGAAACGCTGGCCTACGAAACCGCGATCCTCGGCCTCGCCGACCGCCTGGGCGTCGCGAGTGCCGTCGATTGGATCGGCTTCACGCGCGACGTGAACGCGGAGCTCGCGAAGATCGACCTGTTCGTGCTGCCGAGTTTATTCGGCGAAGGCCTGCCGATGGTCGTGCTCGAAGCGATGGCTGCTGGCGTGCCGGTCGTGGCGACGCGCGTCGACGGCGTGCCCGAAGCGGTCAGCCACCGCGAGACGGGCCTGCTGGTCGACCCCGACAGTGTCAGCCAATTGGCGAGCGCCATTCGGCAGTTCATCGACGGCCAACTCGACTACACGACGATGAGCCGCTACGGACGCGAACGGCACGCCGCACGGTTCTCCGACACGGCCATGGCCCGCAACGTCGCCGAAGTCTACCGCCAAGTGCTCGACAAAAAGTCACCGCTTGCGGTTTAGTTCCGCTTGCGGCTTAGCGCACTCACCGCGGCACGTCATCCGGCTGAGCCGCCTGTCGCCCATCGAGCGGAGCCGGTTGCTGCGGCGGAATATCCTCCACCACCCGCTTCCAACCCCAAGGAGTCTTCGGCGCGCCGAACAGCGCCATGATCCGCTGCAGATGTCCATTCACCGTCGCGTTGGCGATGTCGAAAATGTACTCGTGTCGGTCGTCGTTCGGAAGATACACTCGCATCGCCATCGGCATCATTCGCCCGCGATCGAGCAGCACGTCGACTTGCTTGTAGTCGGCCGCGTCGGCCTGAAAACGCGGCCGCGCCAAGATCATGATCGTATTGGGATCGGGCGTTTGTTCGGCCCGCATCCAATAACGGGCCTTCAGCTTTGCGGCCTCCGCGCCGAACAGAAACGGCAGCGGCCCGTCGACGATCGCCTGGCCCCGCATCGCCGGCGGAATTGGCCGCACCACCAATTGCTTCTGATCGTGCCGATACTCATACACACTCTCGCCGTCGCAGACCCAATGTTCGCCGATCGCGTTGAGCTGCTCGACCCAGTCGCCGTTGGCCTGGGCCGGCGGCGCGCTACCGGCTGGCACCGGCTTGGCCTGCCAGGTGCGGACCTCGGTGATCTGGAAGCTGCCCTTGTCGGGTTTGTTGTAGCTCAGGTCGCCCTTGTTCTTGTTGAGCGGCAACCCGCCACCCGGTCCGAACGCCTTGTTATATTCCCAACGCTCGAACGGACACTGAAAAATCGTGACCTTCGCGCTTTCGTTTTGCCAACTGCTCAGCACCTGGTCGAGATACGCCTGCTGAATCTGGTTCAATTCAAACCCTTGCGGCGCCACCGGCGGTTGCGGCACTTGCGGCGCTTGTGCGGCGGCGATGGAGCACAAGGTGCAACTTGCCAGCAAGGCGATCACGAAGCGTCGCAGGGAATTCGTCATGCGCAGCATCTCGCAGCGAGGGTGCAGAACATTTCGGCCGGTAATTGGGGCCGGGGACTATATCAGCGGGTCGCGGAGCCCACTAGATCGGATTGATATCGATATTCCGGCCGCAGTGAGGGAAAGGCGGCAAAAATGCTAGCGGACGCAGTCGTCGCGGCCCGAAGAACTATACCACCATTCGTGACCACAAATGTGTGACCCCGATTCATGGAACTTATTTGGAAAGCCAGTGAATCGGCCAGCGCTCTCTACGCGGCAACTTGCCTGAGCCAGGGTCTCCCCGTCGCCGATGCGCGGTTGGCCGAGGCGTTTGCACCCGCCCTCGACGTCACTCTGGCCGAGTTCACCGTGTGCAATGCGCCGGCCAATCGCTTGTTGCCGCTCTTCACCGGTCTTGCCGCTCGCGGCGTCGAGGACAACCGTCAGCTCATCGAACAAGGCCTCGCCAAGCTCGTCGGCAGTCGTTCGCCCCTGGCCGCATCGGTCGGGCGATTGGCCGGAGCGATTGGCGGTTTGAAGGCCGGCTTTCAAAACGCCTACCGCACAATCGCCACGACCGATTCGCGCCCCTTGGTCGACGAGCTGTCGCTCCGCGGTCGGCCGCTCGTGGAACAGTGGGAAGCCCGCGGCCGAGGCCTATTGCTCCAAATTGCCCGCTCGACCGAGGAAAATGTCGTCGCCGCTGGTGCCGAAGTCGCGCTGGTTTATCCGCTCGTCGGCGGCAACGGCATCGCCCACCGATTGCTCAATGCCGTGACGTTCGAAGCGGTACTCACGAACCCCGTCGAACAGTTGCCGGAGGTGGTCCGACTGGCGTGGCTGCTCTCCCAGCTGAATCTCGATCTACCGATGTACGCCGACCACGTCTCGGTTGCTCGGCGCGAAGTCGTCGGCCAATGGGCGATGATCCCGCCGGTGCTCTCAGCGGCCGAATACGTCGAGCTGGCACCGTATTCGGCAGAGTCGCTCGGCAGAACACTCGCCGCCTGGCGATTGGTCGACGCTTCAATCGGGGAAGACGAGATCGCCGCGAAAGCTGGCACGCTGATGACCTGGTGGAAAACTTATCAAGAGGGCGAAATATCCTGGGCCGTCGCACTCGGCGCCCTCGAGCAAATGCTTTTCCCGCGGCCAGATCAGTCTTGACCTGCCAGCGTGCGGTCCAGATGATTCGCGGCCCAATTCTCCGGGATCGAATTTCCGAACCGCGACGGGAGACGCCATCCCCATGCCACGCATTGAACTGTCTAACTGCAACCTGTCACGACTAGCCGTGCTCGCGTCGCTCGCCGCGCCGCTTTTCGCTGCGCAATCAAATGGCCAGTCCGTGGTTGAGCCGGCGTCGTATGGCCGCGCTCTGCCGGCGCCCGCAGCCTCAGGACAAAGCGTGCGTTTCGGCCGCCGCGCGCCGCAGGTCGGCGATCAACTCGAGCAGAATCTCGCCGTGTCGCTAGAGCTCGACACGATGGTTCGACAGAATAACCAGATCCTCGAACAGTCGAAGACCGCGCTCCGCCGCCGACAACGCCGCATCGTCACCACGACCCACGTCAACGACGGCATGGCCGTAGCCGTCCTGGTGCGCTACGCCGAAGCCGCCAAGGAAATCGTGGCCGGCACCGCCGCAGGCAAACTTGGTGAAGCGAAACTCGCAGCCCAGCCGGTCCAAGGCAAAGCCTACCGCGTCCGCCGCGACGGCGAAACGCTCCTAATCACCGACGAGGCGGGCAAAGTTCCGCCGCTCGACGAATACGAAATCGTCGCACTCAATATGGAATCACTCGGCCGCCCGAACCCGCTTGCCGACTTCCTCGCCGGCCGGACGCTCACCGTTGGAGAGCGGATCGCGCTACCGAACGAAGTCGCCGAAAAGCTGATGGGCCTCGGCGGCGAATTGGGGAATGTGACGCAGTTCGAGCTGAAGCTCACGAACGTGGCGACGATCAACGACGCGACCTGCGCCGTGTTCCAGTGCAACATCGAAGCGGCGTCGATCGATTCGTCGCAGATG
Source organism: Planctomycetota bacterium (assembly GCA_031403315.1). Taxonomy (GTDB): domain Bacteria; phylum Planctomycetota; class Planctomycetia; order Pirellulales; family Lacipirellulaceae; genus DASYDU01. The sequence continues at coordinate 2,229 of JANNTD010000169.1, read as the reverse complement.
CGGCTCGCGGTCGAAGGTCCGCTGGCGATCGAGGTCGACACTTGCCGCGCCGTCGAAGCAAACTTCACCGGTCCAATCGGCATGTCCGAATCACGCGGCAGTCTTTCCGCAACTTACCAAATGACCGGCACCGGCAAGATGACCGTCTGCATCGCTTCGAAATACGGCGACATCCAACGCTAGCGTTCTCTGTCTCGATTACTAGTCGCCAAATCTTTTCGCCGCCATTCGGCCGCAGTGCGCTGCCAGCTAAACCCGCCGCACACGGGGTGCGTAACAAAAATCACCCGGGGCGGCGACTCTGGGATGCACCCACCGGGATTTGCTAGCACGCCGCCCCGGGGGGCTTTTTCGGCAGCGAACCGAGCCTGGCACGGAGCGCGACTGTCGTTGTCTCCACGGAGGATGATGAAATGACAACTCTTTTCTGGCACTCTCAGCGACGTATTCTCAGTCGCCTGACGCTCGTCGTGGCACTTGTCGCAACTCTCAGCGTGGGCACGCTTGTTGCCGCGCAGGACGTGAGTTTCGATTTCGCGCGGCTGGTGGAATACCGCGACATCACGCCCGCCGAACGGCTCGACCGCGCACCGCACGAACGGCTCATTGAAATGAAGCTGCCGATTTCCGTCCGCTTCCAAGGCCTCGCAGTCGGCGAGATCGAGCACCTCGACTTCGAGATCGACGGCGCCGCGGCCGGCATCCGCGTCGAGAGCTTTTCGCCCGCCACGGAACTCGCCGCCGACGCGATCGCGGTCGAGACGATCACCAAGACCGTGAAAGAACGCTCGCTCGGCGCGACGCTCAGCGGCAAGCTACCGGTGCCGGTCGGCCCCGTGTCGTGCGACGTCGGCCCATCCGTCTCCGCCGGCATGTCGAAGTCGAACGAGGCGACCGAAAAAGTGAAACGCGTCCCGCCGAAGCGGCCCGTCGTCGTGAGTGGCACGTTCGCCGAAGGTCGCGGCGTGTTCTTCAAGTTCAAGCAGTCGCCGCAGACCTGGTTCGAAGGCGTGCACGAGCTCGTCGTGGTCTTCGCCGTGCCGACCTCGTGGCACGCGGGCGGCGTCCGTGTCTCGGCCACGGCGCGGGGCCACAAGCCGCGATTGTGGATGGACCAACCGACCGTGTTCGGCCAGGTGACGACCGTCGTCGAGCTCTATCCGGAAGGCGACTACACGCTCCGCAAAGCGGCCACGCGCCGACTGGAAGCGGCCGCAGCGGAAGAGCACAGCGGCTGGGGCTTCGGCGACCTGTTCCTCACCGGCGGCTAGATCGCGCCCATCCATCTGATGATGCCTCGCGAATTCCCTCGTTGCGACTCCTTAACGAAGGGAATACACTCTCAATGGCTGAGTGTTCCCGATGGTCACGCCGTTTGGTTTGTCGTCTCATTACTGGCCGACTGTCTCATCTTGAGACGGAATTCGACTCTCGACCTCTCATAGCGGCTTGCAATTAGTATGCCCCAGGGGGATTATCATATACCTTAGTTATCGCAGTGATTCGCGTTTGCTTGGCCGCAAACAAATCTCGCTTTACCGGCGGGCACGCCGCTTGCTCCGTCACGCGGCATCTTTGGAGTAAATCGTGGTTGTTCGTCGAGGCGGAACCGAGACGAGGCAATGGTCGTTCGTCGAAGTGCAATAGCTCCCCTGCACTTTGGGATGAGGTTGGGTCGCAGGAGAATCCGAGTTCGGTCTTTCTCTTTAGCGCTGCGCTTATTGCTTTACCTTTCTTCTCCTCAGGGACAGCCACTGATGGCCATCAAATTCGTCTGCACTGCATGTGGGAAAGCTGTCCACGCGCCTGAAAGTTTGGCCGGTAAGAAAGGCGCGTGCCCAAAATGCCACTGCAAATTGAACATTCCATCGCAAACCTCGACGCAACCTCCAACCGCAGTCGAGGATTCGCCAACGGTGGCTACGGGCTGGCTTTGGCCAGTGATAGGAATCGGCGTTTGCCTCACGGTTGGCGCCGTTGCAGCCATTGCGATCTACGCGCAGACTTCGGTAGGACTGGCTCGTAAATCGCCAATTGCCGAAATCAATCCAATTGCGCAGAAGGCTGTTAACGAGGGGCGAGCATCAGGATAAAGCAACATCTCTTCTGTAATTTCCAGGCTTGACGTTTTGGGCGGATCAGTTGGTTTCCATGTTGAGATAGGTTTTGTTGGTTTCCCAGTCTTCGCTGATTTCCATGAGGACGGCGGTGACGAGTCGCAAAGCGCTG
>JANNTD010000168.1:0-11200 GCA_031403315.1 Planctomycetota bacterium | reverse complement strand
CAGGCCGCTGGATTCCAGCGGCCTGTTCACAAGGTCGACCCAACTCGGCGCCTAGCTCCCCGACTTCCGCGTCATGCTGGCACACTACCTGATTCGGTCGTTCCCGCTCCCGGAAACCACACCTCATCAGCGCGCCCAGTTTTTGCGGTCCGCTTCACTCATCCCCTTGCTAGTGGCGTCAACGTAGATGGTGTCTTGCCGAGTTCGACGAAACGACATATGGCAGTGCAAAGGAGAGTGTCGATGCCGACTTTTGGCAGCCTTGAGAGACAAAGAGTGTTGCCAGCGTCGGCACAGTTCCGCCATACATTCCGTTGGTCGCCAGCGAGCACGATTCTCTGCATTTTCTGCGGGAAAACAGCCACTTTTCTGAGTATCCGCGAGAGGGCTCGAACCTCTAACCTTCGGCTTCGGAGGCCCAATCGTGAGGGCGGATAATCGTCATAAAACCCCGCAATTCACGGCACTTCCTGGGTTGTTGACGGCTGGATAAGTTCGACAAAAGCGATCAAATCTGCCGAGGTTTTTGCAGTCGAAAACGCAAAAGGAGTCGAAAGGGGTCGGGCTACTCGCCTCGATTTGTTTTGCGCACAGTAAGCTCCGCGTTGTCGCAGAACCGAGCCAGGTGCTTCAGGCTCCGGTAAAGCATCTTGTCGGCTAGCACCACTGGTGGAACGCCGGTCATGTTCTTCGCCGTGCCCTCCAGGTCGGCCGCAAGCCCCTTCAAGCGACCGGCGATCTGCTTGAGTCGATCAGCCGTGTAAATCGGCTGTTCCTCAGACTCACCGACTTTGGCCGTGCCGTCATTCTTGGCGTTCGGCGCCTTCTTCTTCGGTGGCGTGTGATGCCTTGACGTCATAAATCCGTACCCTCCTTGGGAAAAATATAGCCGCTGTTATTCCGAGTGTAAACCCTTTGTTAAAAGGAAGTTGCGGACAGTTTTCACCGTTGACGAATGATCGAAAGATAGTTAATATTCTTTGCATGTTTGACAGATCATTTAACATTGATTAACATCTGCGACATGAGCGCAGGGCAACGACAAAACGCGACAGATGAGATCACCTTGGCCAGGGCCGCCGAATTGCTCCCGCGACGACATGACGGCCGAAAGGTGCATGTCCGCACCGTTCAGCGATGGATGGAGCGCGGCTGCCGAGGTGTTTTTCTCGCCGGCCAGAAGTCGGGAAACATCTGGTACACGAGCGTCGCGGCGATCGATCAGTTCCGATCCCAAAGCACGGCCAGGGCCATCAAGATCGGCCACCAAATCAACGTGCCAACGACAGGACAGTTAAAGCGGCAAACCAAGGCGACGCGGGCGCGCCTGCGAGCGAAAGGATTCAAGATCAACGATGGGCACAGCAAACCAACCCAAGTGCAAGCAATGCCGCAAACGCCGTAGGCACGTGCGGGGGCTGTGCATGGCCTGCTACATGACCGTCAGGCGCTCGATCAAGGCCAAGGAGATCACCGAGGAAAAGGCGATCCAAGAGGGCCTGATCGACAAGCCGAAGTATGTCGGCCCGCGAAGCAAGCTGCGACGCAAGATCGCCAGCATGAAACGTCGCTGACCAGGATTCTTTTGAAACGGAGTTTCGCACGTGCCCAAGATCAATAAGCTGACCGCAGCGCAAATCGCCCGCTTCCCGGAGTTCGTCGAGCGCTGGACAAAAATCGGGCTGTGCACCGATCCGGCCGACCGGCCACGTGCCGAAGCCGGCGTGCGGCTGGCCTACAAAATTGCCGGCCGCGAACCGCCGAAGCGGATTGTGTGGTGCGGCTCGCCATTGTCACAGGGACTCACCCGAGCGATCGTGTTTGGGCTGGCCTCCAGCCAGCCGAGCGCGGTCGACGATCCAGGTGAAAAGGTGCGCGCCTCGGTGCGCGCCTCGGTGCGCGCCTCGGTGCGCGACTCGGTGTACGCCTCGGTGGGCGCCTCGGTGTACGCCTCGGTGCGCGACTCGGTGTACGCCTCGGTGGGCGCCTCGGTGTACGACTCGGTGGGCGCCTCGGTGTACGACTCGGTGGGCGACTCGGTGTACGCCTCGGTGGGCGCCTCGGTGTACGCCTCGGTGGGCGCCTCGGTGCGCGCCTCGGTGGGCGCCTCGGTGTACGCCTCGGTGGGCGCCTCGGTGCGCGCCTCGGTGCGCGACTCGGCGTACGGCCAACACGAAGCCGGATGGCTCGCGTTTTATAACTACTTCGCCGAAGTGTGTTCGCTCAGCGATGAAACGCAAAAGCTGTGCGGCATTCTGGAAGTCGCGCGATCGGCCAATTGGTGGCTGCCCCACCAGAAGATCTGCTGGATTTCCGATCGCCACAACATCGTGCGGCGCAACGAGGCCGGCCGCCTGCATTGCGAAGATGGTCCGGCACTCGCGTATCCGGATGGCTGGTGCATCTGGGCGATTGGCGGCGTGCGCGTTGACGAACAAATCATCCTGCGGCCGCAGTCGCAAACCGTTGAACAAATCCGCGGCGAAGAAAACGCCGAGATCAAGCGGATTCGGATCGAGCGGTTCGGCTGGGAAACCTATCTCAAAAAAGTCGGCGCCAAGGTCATTGACCGACGCCGCAACGACGTCGAGTGCACGCGCGAGGCGCTGATGCAATCGGACGACGGACTCACTGTTCTCGTGTGCCATTGCCCCAGCACGGCACGCATTTACTCGATGGAGGTCGACCCGCAGGTCAAAACTTGCGAGCAGGCCCAGGGCTATCTATGGAGCGGCAGTCGATTGACGAGCCGCATTGTTACGCGATTGAACCTCATTGGAAGGAGCTAGTCATGGCAACTGCCGTATCCGTCTACCGTGATATCAAAAAGCACGCCGAGTCGATTCGCAACGACGAGTCGCACGAGCTCGAAGTCATGTCCCCCGGCGACTGCTGGGCACAAGGCGATTTGCTGATTGTCTCACTCGAATCCGTTCCGGCCGGCTGCGCGCCGATCAAGGCCGAACGGCAGTTGGCGCCCGGCAACACGCAAGGCAGCCGCCACTGCCTGGTCAGCCTGGATGGTGTCGAAATGTTCCAACTGCCGGAACCCAATGCGCTCGACGGCCCGGTGTTCCGCACCGACCGCAAGCTGGTGATCGACCATCCCGAGCACGGCAATCTGATCGTGCCGCCCGGCACGTACGCCGTCGTCTATCAGCGACAATTCGCCGAAGAGTTGCGCCGCGTCGCTGACTAGGCCATCACCCGTTCGTTTTATAGGAAGTCCATTTTCAAGGAGGGATCCCCATGTTGGTTTTGTCGAGACAGCGCGACGAGAAGGTGATGATCGGCGACGACATCGTTGTGCAGATCGTGGACATTCGCGGCGATAAAGTTCGACTCGGTATCGAAGCACCGGCCACCGTGCCGGTTCACCGCGAAGAAATCTACCGAGCGATCCACCGCCACGATTGCAAGCCGGAAGAATCGCCATGAGAACCGCTCCCGAGCCGTCGCTGCTCTCTCGCATCTGGCCGGCCCTGGCCGTGTGCCTCGTGATCGACTGTGCGTGCTGCTGGGGCGTGCTGCGCGTGCTGGACTGGTTCGGATTTTGATCAACGGAGAGAGGCAGGCCGCGAGGGCTCCACGGATGGCGTGGCCCACAAGGTAACACGGGACGGGTCGACTGGATTTGACCCGCCCGCTTTTTGGAGAAAGACCAATGGCCACGACCCGCGAACGTATCGAATCACTGATGGCCGAGCGCAAGCGGCTCGCGCCCAATACGGACGTTTTCAGTTGTTTCGAATTTCGGGAACTGACTGGCAAGGCCGCCTTGATCCTGATCGAGAACGCGACCCTGTTCGCCGCGGCGGAAGAACTGTTGGATGCGTGCATCGCCGTTGACGACCTGCTGTTGCGTTCGGATGCCGAGACGAAGCCCAATCGTCTTGTGACGCCAACCGAAGATGAGTGGTATACGGTCGTCGCTCGAGTGAAGATCGCGATTGCCAAAACGCAAGGAGCCGCCTGATGGCCAAAGTCGCAAAGCACCTGGTCGGCATCCCATCGCTATCGCAGACTGAATACGAGGCGTCGCTCAACCCGACCGACGCCCAGGAAGTCGAATTGACCGAGCGGATCTACGAGCTGGCCGCCCAGGTTCGCCAGCGCGTGCTGAAACAGGAACCGACTCGCCGGGCGGCACCGACGCGGGTCACCACGATCAAGACCATCCACGCCGGTCAGAACGGACGTCGGGCCGGCAACAGTCCACGCTAACAAAACGAGAAAGGAACGACCAACCATGTCCACCGAGTTGTCTCTCTACGAACGGATCACGGACCCCATGGCGGCCGTCAAGCAGTTCGGCCAGTCCATCGCCCTATCCAAGATCTTCAACTGCGAGAACGTCGCCCAGGGTGAAGTGTTCGCGATGGAATGCCTGGCCCGACGCGAACCGCCCCTGTCGCTGGCTGAGCGCTACCATGTGATCTTCGGCAAGCTGTCGATGAAAGCCGACGCCATGCTGTCGGGTCTACACGAGCAGGGTGGCAAGCACAAGCAAATCTCGCGCACGGCCGAACTGGCGACCATCGAGCTGACGTTCGGTGGCGAGACGCAGGTCTACAGCCTGTCGTGGGCGGATGCCCAGCAAGAGCCGTTCGTGTACGAGGGGAAAGACAGCGATGTGATCAAGGCCCTGGAAGCGGGCCAGAAGCCGGTGGTCAAGACCAAGTATCGCACGCCCCGCGCCCGGATGCAGATGCTGTGGGCCCGCGTGGTGAGCGACGGTGTGCGAGCCATGTGTCCGCAAGTGAACTGTGGGCGGTACACGCCCGAGGAGATCGACGACATTCAAACAGGTGTCGCGGTCACCGAGTCGGCCAACGGTCACCCGTCGAGAGCCTCGGGGTCGAACGACACTAAGCCAGCCACGCCGCCACCGGCTGCAACCGACGACGTGCCAGCGGGTGATGTGATTGATGCCGAGTTCACGGTCGACGATGAGCCAGTCAAGGCGGCCGTCGAACCCAAGCACGGCGAGTGCACGGCCGAGCAGTCGAATCGAATCAAGCAACTGTGGGGTGAGCTGGGCGCGACACCCGAACACCGCGAGAAGATGCTGGCCAGCCGCGGCGTCCAGGTCACACGACAACTGACGAGCGACCAGGCCGAGGAATTGATCTATCGACTTGCCGAGCGAGCGGCGTTAGCGCTGGTCAAGAAAGTGCAGGCCGGCGATCCAACAATCCCCTGTGCACAGGGCCAGGCAGACTCAATCCGCGCCAAGCTCCGCGAAGTCGAGCAGCTGCTGCCGGGCACGATCAAGAAAGTCAAAGCCAAGATGGCCCTGGCGAAACTCGAGCGGTTTGACCAGTTGACCGTGGGCCAGGCCGACGAGTTGTTGAACGCCCTGGGCGGCAATCAGATGGAAGCGTTTTTCGGCCAAGAGTTGTGGGCGGCGCCGGTCCACACGGGAGATGGCACCGAAAAAAAATAGCCGGCCGGTGCTACCGGTCGCCGGCGCTGGCGGGCCTTGTGGAACGATTCGGGCACGACCGTGTTTGGTTCGCAGGTATCGAGTTGTTCGGCTATCCGCCCACGTGGAACGTGAGCATGGCCGACCTTCAAAAGCTTCAAGACGGTTTAGATCAATCAATTGAGAAAGGAGCGCAGTAGATCATGGGTTTTGCTTTAGACATGCCGGATAGAGAGGACATCGCCAATACGGCCAACTTCCTGTCGAAAGAGGGAACGTATCACTTCCTGGTGACCCACGTCGACGAACAGCCGGTCAGCAAAAAGGATCAGTCGGCCGTCGATGGCTTCGCCGTCGAGTTCTCCGTGCTGGACGGCGAGCGAGTCAACGGCGAGTGCCCCGAAAAGGGGAAAAAGATGGACCTGGTTTTCTTTAATCCCAAGCTGAACGGCGCGGACGGCGGCAAGTGGGCGCGGGCGAAGCAAGGGGCGTTCGTGATCGCGGCCGGCCTGGTCGACGAAACAAAGTGCGGCCAGCGGATCGAGATCGACCTGGAGAAAGCTGTCAACAGCCAGGTCGTGGCCACGGTGCAGCACGGCACGGATCAGGCCGGCGCCAAGAAGCGATTCCTGGAGCTGACCTACGCCAACATTTACCACGTCGACGATCCTCGGGCGGCCGACTGCCCCAAGGATGCCAAGGCGCTGGCGTTGATCCCGAAAGCGCTGCGCCGCGATCCGGCGTCGTTCAAGCTCGGCAAAGATGCCGACGCCTCGTCGAAAACCAGCAAGCAGAGTGGCGGTAAGCCGGCCGCCAGCGGCGACGACGATCTGGGCAGCATGTGACGGAATGGGAGCTTGTCGCTCCTTTCTCGCCTGCCGGATGACTTTCTCGATGGGTCTTGGGGCCATCCGGCAGGTTTTTTTCTCTCGCGCACGGAGGAAGTTTCTGTGACCGATCCAATCAACCAGTTGCAGAGTCCGTTTGAAGTCGTCGCCCGCAGTCTCGAATTGATCGCGGGCATGGTGCGTGGCTGTGGAGCTGCTGCCAGCGCCAATGAGATCGCCGGCGCCATCGACACGTTCACGCCGGCGGCAACAACTCAGCGCATAGCCCCCCCCCCAAGCCAAGTCTCCTGCACCGCCAACAGCGAAGCGATTAAGCGGGCCGCGCAAGCAGCGAGTGGCCAAGGCCGCGCGACAACCAAGGTCCGCTGTGGTGGCCAGCGTGGCGAGTGCCAAGCCCGCCATCGGCCTGCGTCCCCAGGTTCTGGCGTATCTCAAAAAGAACGGCAACGGGAGCGCGCGCGAAATTGCCGAAGCCCTCAGCGCACATCCCGTCTATATCTCGCAGATGCTCTTGAAGCTCATGGGCCAAGGCGCCCTCGTCAACTACGAGCGCGGCCGCTATCGCTTAGATCCCGATTTTCAAATTGACTGAACTAATGCCAGCTCAGCTCGAAGAAATTACAGCCGAGTTCCTGTACGAAACGCACCGCTTCGACAACGTCGACGGCGATGTGATCGTGGGGAGTGCGCACGCCAATGGCACGCTGAACGCGCCCATCACGATCAAGGGCCCGGCCGAGATCGACGAGCTGCGGATTCGGCACACCTACCGCTTCTACGGCCGTTGGTCGAATTACACGAACCCGCGCACCAAGGAAACCGAGAAGCAGTTTCACTTCCAGACGTTCGTCATCGCCCAGCCGCACAATCGCGAGGGCGTGATCGCCTACCTGCGGCACGCCGGCCAGGGTTTTGGGTTTGGCGCGGCCCGCGCGGCGGCGCTATGGGATGCGTTCGGCAGTGACGCCGTGCGGATGATGCGCGAGAATTCCGAAGTGGCACTGGCAAACTTGCGATCGCGCGGTCTGCCGATGGACGGCGAATCGGTCCGCCAAATGGTCGAAGCGCTCACCCGCGAACAGTCGCTGGAGAATTGCACGATCGAGCTGACCGAGCTGCTGACCGGCCGGGGACTGCCCAAGACGACTGCCCGCAAGGCGATCCAGGAATGGGGCAACCTGGCCGCGGCGGTTATTCGCCGCGATCCGTACCAGCTGATGCGTTTCCGTAACTGCGGATTCAAACGCTGCGACCAGTTGTATCTGCACCTGCGGTTGCCGCCTGGTCGATTGAAGCGCCAGGCCCTGGCCGCTTGGTACGCGCTGGCCAGCAACACTGAGGGCCACACCTGGTTCCCGCGCCGCTCGGCCGAGTTCGGTATTCGCGCCACCGTGGCCGGCGCCGAGTTGCAGATCGACAAGGCCCTGGACGTGGGCCGCCGGGCCCGGGTGATCGCCGAGCTGCGAACCGATGGCCTGGCTGGGCCGATCACTCCCGCCGGCAATTACGTGTGGGTGGCCGAGGGTACGAAGGCTCGCAACGAGTCGCAGTTGGCCGCGATGGTGGCCGACGCGATGACGGAGGCCTGCAATTGGCCCAGCATCGACCGGATCGAGAACATCGACGGCGAGCAACCGGCACGCCTGGCCGAAGCACTGACCGGCCCGATCGCGATCCTCGGCGGGTCACCCGGAACCGGCAAGACGTTCGTGGCCGCCAACCTGGTCAAGTCGCTGATCCAGCATTTCGGCCAGGCAGAGATCGGCATTGGCGCACCGACCGGCAAGGCGGCCGTGCGACTGACCGAGGCCCTGCAAGGGTACGGCATAGGCCTGCGGGCCCGCACCTGGCACAGCTTGCTCGGCGTCGAATCGGCGGCCGATCGCGGCGGTTGGGGTTTCAAGCACTGCGAAGCAAACCCACTGCCGTTCAAGGTGCTGATCGGTGACGAGACATCCATGAACGACACCGACCTGGCCGCGTCGATCTTCCGGGCCCGGGCCAAGGGCACGCACGTGCTGCTGGTGGGTGACATAAACCAACTTCCACCGGTCGGCCATGGTGCACCACTCCGTGATCTAATCGCCGCCGGCCTGCCGTATGGCGAGCTGCGGGAGATCCGCCGCAACAGCGGCGGCATCGTCGAAGCGTGTGCGGCGATCCGCGACGGCCGGCGATGGGAACCTGACGACAACCTGAACCTGGTCGAGACAGGCTTGCCCGAGCAGCAGATCCGCGCGGTGCTCAAGACGCTGGCCGAGGCCCGCGCGGCCGGGCTCGACCCCGTGTGGGACTGCCAGGTGCTGGCGGCCGTCAACGCCAAGAGTCAACTATCGCGGAAGGAATTGAATAAGGTGTTGCAGGCCGAGCTGAACCAGCGGCCAGGTGTAGCGGGACAGCCGTTCCGGGTGGGCGACAAGATCGTCAACACCAAGAACGGATATTTCCCGATCTTCGACGCCGACACCAGCGACGAAGAGATGCGGACCAACGAACGCGGCGAAGTGTACGTGGCCAACGGCGAGCTGGCAGAAGTGATCGAGGTCGAAGAGAAGCTGACCGTGGCCAAGCTGACCGGCCCCCATCGGATCATCAAGATCCCGCGAGGTAAGGCGGTTGATGCGAGCGACAGTGACTCCCACGAAGGCAACGCACCACTCGACGGCGACAAGCCGGCCACCGGCTGTTCGTGGGAGTTGGGTTATTGTTTGTCGGTCCACAAATTCCAGGGTAGCGAGTCTGAGTGGGCCATCGTTCTCGGTGATGAATACCCGGGGGCAAAGATGGTATGCGACCGCGCCTGGTGTTACACAGCGATATCCCGCGCCAAAAAACGCTGCGTGATGATCGGCAGAAAATCTACCTTCGATTCGATGTGTCGGCGGCAGTCTCTCGCTGGCCGCAAAACGCTGTTGAAAGAACAGATTCTGTTGAACCTGGCGAAAGCCGAACTGGCGAGCATGTGAGCCAAGCCGATGCTGGTTGTGAAGATTGAACTATGGCCGGGCGGAGATCAATCGCGAGCTGAATCGTTGGGAATCGCTGAGATCATCAACGACGGCACGGGCACGTCAACACGTGGCAATTACATAGTTCGGATTTACCGGTGGGGAGGAAAGCGGCTTTGGCGAACGAACATGATTTACGGGTTCTCTAGATCGAGACTCGGTCCGTGGGATTTGCTGCTATCGGCGTTGAATGCAACCGTGGGGAGTCGGAAGTAATGCAAATCACCCTGCCACCGATCGAGCCGCCAGCCAAACGTGCGAACGTCGGCCGGTCCACGGACCCGCTGTTGAACCCGTTCACGATCATCATAGACACTGCTGAACAAACCCCCTTCACGTTCCAGAACATCCACGCCGACGCCGACCGCCACAACCGCGTGCTGGTCGTGTCGCCTGGCATCAACTTGCTGCGATCGTGCCTCGGCCGGCATCCGCACAGTCTGGGCGACTATTCAATCGAGGGCTATGTCGGCCGCGTACACGTTGAGCGCAAGAGCATGGCCGACGCCCACGGCACGATTCTGGGTTTCTCTGGTTCCGGCTCAGCCGCCTTAACCGATGCCACGCGTCGTGGCCGGTTCGAGCAAGAGCTGGCCAACCTGTCGAACGTCGAGTGCGCGGCCGTCGTGGTCGAGTGTTCGTTCGGCGAGCTGCTGGAACGCGCCCCCGAATTCGACCAGGGCAAGAAGACGGCCAAGCTGAATCGCAAGATCCTGGCGCGGTCCGTGATTGCCTGGCAGCAGGACTACGCCGTGCCCTTCATATTCTGTGACGACCGGCGATCTGCCGAGGTGGTCACGTTTCGATGGTTGGAACGTTTTTTTGAGAAGCACAAACCAAAGCAGAAAGGACGGTGAGACCATGTTGACGCAAGAAGAGTTGGGAAGCGGTAAGAATACCACAAAAGTTGAGCAATATGGGTGGAGTATTGTCGACGAGATTGGTGAGTTGATGTGGCTGAGTAAAGCGATTTTGAATGTTGATCCAGCATACCAACGAGAAAAAGTAAAGCTAAATCGAATCCTTAGTATTTCGAGAGCGTGGTCATGGGTCGCATGCGGAACCTTGATTGTGGCCAAGCGAACCGATGGGAAATACTTCGTAATTGACGGGCAACATAGAAAGTTAGCTGCTGACAAGCGGGCCGACATTCTGAATTTACCTTGTATGGTGTTCGACGCGGTTGACATTCCAGACGAAGCGTCGGCATTTTTACGAGTCAACATTGCTCGGAGTCCAGTAGGTGCACTCGGTAAATTCAAGAGCGAGATCATTGCTGGCGACAAAGTTGCCGCCAAGGTGACGAGTATGGTTACGGAGTCGGGATACCGCATTGGAGCGAGCAGCGGTCCAGAATATTCCACTGTATGCGTTGGCTTACTAAAGCAGTGCATGGTTCGCAGTGAACCTGTCACTGCGCAGGTGTGGGCGTTGTGCGTAGATTTGTCGAATGGGCGGACAATTACCGACCGTCTGTTTGGATCTTTGTTTGAGTTGTAAATTTACTTAAAAAAAAGCGGCCACGGAAGTCTTTATGACAGGCAAAATCTGAATTCATTGAAGCGCGCAGGCGTGGACGGGATTTTACAGAGCGTGGCTAAAGCTCGACTTTACTACAGTAAGGGCGGCAGCAGAGTCGGTGCGGAAGGAGTTTTGGCTTTGCTTAACCACAAACGGCAATCCCGCAGAATTCCAAGCATCCTTGATGCATAACCGAAAGGACGGTGACCTGATGAATCCTGTGACCATGAAAATGCCCGACAAGACCGAAGATCCCGAGAGCGACCTGGTTGTGAATGAGACTCGTGAACAGTGGGCCGAACGTAAGCGGCGTGACAGATCGAACAGCTCGCGATTGATCTCCGCCCGGCCATAGTTCAATCTTCACAACCAGCATCGGCTTGGCTCACATGCTCGCC
>JANNTD010000167.1:0-1422 GCA_031403315.1 Planctomycetota bacterium | reverse complement strand
TTGCCGATCGGGTCAAACTGTAGCAGATCCTGCTGCGTCAGCCGACCCTGGGCTGCCAGGCTACCGAGCCCGCCCATGCCGCCCGCCATCAACAGAGCAGCAGCGGATGAGGCGGTCAGAAAATCGCGGCGAGAGATCATGCGGCGGGCCTCTCATGGATCACATACTTGGACGGCACTGGTCACAACCACCCTATCAACGAAACGGTGATTTCGTGGCTGCATAAGGTCGGAACATGCACAGTCACCGGTGGATATGGGCACCGGTGCAGATCGGGCCCGCTGATCAGCCCACGGTGACTTTCTGCTCGGCTTTGTAAACAGAGCCGTCGTCATCCAACCAAGAAAATACGAATGTGCCGGTTTCAGGAACCTTCACGAAGAACGACTGGTAGGGGTTTGCCGAAACGGCGCCGTGCCAGTCTGCCTTCATCACCTCGCGGCCATTGAACGTCGCCGTGAATTGCTTGATGATCTTACGCGGGATCAGGTTGCCGCTGGTATCCTTGCGCTGGCCACTTTCCATCTCATGCGAGATAAGCGTCTTGACTTCGATGACTTCACCAGCCTTGGCAGTTGCTGGCATGCGAACGCGGGGCGTCGGTTTTGGGGTATCGGCCATGGGATTTATCCTCCACAGATGTTTTTCGTGATGGATCGGGGCGCGTGATCAGGCGCTAGCCGCCGCAACCGCCGATGGTGACCTTTACTTCGCGCTTGGTTATGTAGAGTTCGCCATTGGACATCTCGGCCACGCCAACGATGTTCTGGGTCTGCGCCAGCCGGATGCGAATTGAAGCCGATGCCTTCGGGCTCAGTGGCGTAAATTGGAATGAGGCGACGTTCGGATTGGGGTTGCCTTCGGCGAGAATGTGCACAGCCTTGACGTAGTCGGCATCCGTCATTGGACTTTGTACGTCGAAGCTGAGAGGCACGACGAGACCGTTCTCGGCAATTGAGGGTAGATCGAGTTTGATCCTGCCATCAATCATTTTCTTGTCGCCGAACATCTTCTTGAGTTCGGTGGCTAATGACTCAGGGCTAGAGTGAGCTTCTGATGACAGCCCCGTCACGGCAGCCACAGTGCCAGCTGCAATGGTCATGAATTCACGTCGCGTCGCGTTGACTGTCTTGGCGATCATGCTGGTGTCCTCCGGTCTGTCGGGCGCGTCTACCGCCCGTGCCAACAGTCTCATGCTGTCTTACAACCTTAACATATATTCAAATTAGCATATGTTGGTATGAACTTGCAAACGTTCATTCGGGCGTAATAGACTGAACACTCTAACGGGATTGAGATGCCGACGACACTAAAGATGTTGCGGTGCAAACGAACGGGAGGCTTCCTAAGTGAAAAGATGGGGCTGTTTGATCGCGGCGATATCAGTCTTTGGGCTGATCGGTGACGGTGCTTGGGCGCAGG
>JANNTD010000166.1:0-4097 GCA_031403315.1 Planctomycetota bacterium | reverse complement strand
GATGGCACTCAAAGGCATTGAAGTGAAAGATCCGGGGATTATTTGATGCGGCACGCGGTCTTGTTGTTCCTCGGTCTCTTGCTCTTGGCCAGCTGCGGCCTGCTGCTGTCCAACGCGGCCGTTTGGGCCCAGGAAGAGCGGCCGGCCCCGCCGGCCGATGCGGCTGCGCCAGTGGTAGAAGCACCGGCCGACGAAGCGGCAATCGACGAAGCGGTAGCCGCTCCGGCCGAAGAAGCGCCAGCACCCGCGCCGCCCCCGCCGCAGTTCGACAAATGGAACGACGCGCATTCCATTCCGCGCAGCAAAGTCTCGGCGGTCTTTTGGATCAAACTATTGGTCATCTGGCTGTTGTTCGTGATTTGGGTCAAATCAGGCGACTGGATCAATCGCGACAGCCAGATCTTCGACCTCGGTTACGGCACCTGGAACCCGGCCATCTATTTCCCGTTCTTCGTCGCGCTCGTGTTCTTCACATTTCCGATCGCCCTCGGCGTGGCTTATTTCTGGCTGGCACTAGGCTTGTTGTCGTTGAGCTATCTTGCCGCGTTTGTTCCCTACACAGTGACGCGCAACAAGGCCGTCGCGCTTCACGAACGCGTGTTTACGTCCGATTGGTTCCGCTACGAAATCGCAACTGCGCTCAACAAGGTGGGCATGAAGATCGAGGCCGAGCGCAAAGCGGACTACGAAAAAGGCGCGCCGGTCGACCTGATCGCCATCGATGCCCCGGACGAACGCACCAATCAAGCCAACCTGATCACCGCACGGCAGTCGCCGGGTTACTTGCTGGTCAAGGAATTGGTCGCCGAAATGGCGGATCGCCGCTCCGACCGCACGATGCTCGACTACACCCAGCAGACCGTGATGACGCGCCAGCTGATCGACGGCGTGTGGCACAACGGCCGCACCACGGATCGAGAATCGGGCGACGTGATGCTCGCGGTGATGAAGGTGCTCTCGAATCTCGACATGACGGATCGACGCAAGAAGCAAGCGGGCAAGTTCGGGGCCAAGTATAAGAATCATTCGTACGTTCTGCCGGTCGTCAGCCAAGGCGTGAAGACGGGCGAGCGGGTGATCATCGATCTGATGGGCGGCCAGCGCGCGAGCTACAAGACTTACGACGACTTGGGCATGCGGAAGAAATTGGCCGACCAGTGGGCCGAGCAGTTGGTCCGCGACAAGGGGCTACTGATCATCTCGGGGCTCCCCGAAGGCGGCATCACCACGACGACCGACGTCTCGATCATGGAGACCGACCGGCTGCTCCGCGATTTCGTCGCCATCGAGGAAGAGAAGCACCGCGAACGGGAATTGGAGAACATCGAAGTCACGACCTACAGCGCCGAAAAGGGCGAAACTCCGACGACCATCCTGCCCGCCCTGATTCGCCGATATCCCAACGTCTACGTCTGCCGCGACTTTGTCGAAGCCGAGGCCGCCAAGCTGCTGATCGGCGAAATCAACGAAGACCGATTGGTGATCACGACGATCCAGGCGAAAGACGCGACGGAAACCCTGTTGCGGATGTTGCAGAAAGGGGTGCCGCAACGGGAATTCGCCAAGCACGTCTCCGCCGTGCTGTGCGTGCGGTTGATTCGCAAATTGTGCGAGACGTGCAAGGTCGCCTACGAGCCGACGCCGGAACTGTCGAAAAAACTGGGCTTGCCGGAAGGCAAGGTCGAAGCGCTCTATCGCACACCCAAGCCGGAAGAAATTGAAAAGCCTTGTGTTACCTGCGGCGGCCTCGGCTACATCGGCCGGACCGCCGTGTTCGAGTTGTTGGTGGTCGACGACCAGATTCGTCAGGTTCTCCTCAAGGAGCCGAAGCTCGAATTGTTGAAGAAGGCCGCGAAGGCCGCCGGCATGCGTTCGTTCCAAGAGGAAGGCGTGCTCCTGATTGCCAAAGGCGTGACGTCGCTTGCCGAATTGCAGCGCGTGTTGAAACAATGAAAGAATAGAATTGTGGCCGCGAGGCCTCCTACCCTGACCCCCGACCTCTGACCCCTATTTCCTACCATGATGTTCTGGGCGATCTACTTTGCCGCGTTCTTTGCGAGTCTGGCGATGATGGTCCGCGAGGGCCTGTGGAGCAACGCGATCTCGCTGGTCAATATTCTCGTCAGTGGGCTGGTGGCGTTCGCCTGCTATTCGCCGTTGGCGATCTATTTGGACGAAATGCTCGACGGCCAATACACCTACTTGCTCGATTTCGTTTGTATCTGGGGTCTGTTTGTGGTGACGATGTTGATTTGCCGCGCGGCGACCGGCCTGGCTTCCAAGACGCGGATGCGATTCAAGAATCCGATCGACCCGGTGGGCGGACCGCTCGTGGCACTGGTCGGCGCCTGGGCGATGGCCGCGTTCGTAATGGCGACGCTGCACACCGCGCCGATGCCGAAGGAAGCGTTTAGCGGAAAGCTCGTTCACAGCGACGACGAGATCGATTCCGCATCGTCCCTGACGGCTCCGGATCTGGGCTGGTTGCGATTTATCGATCGCGTAACTCGCTCCGACGCTTTCGGTCATGCGGGGCGGGACACATTTTCCCCCGCCGCGTTCGTGAAAATTTATGCCGACCACCGCGAAAAATTTGGCAAGGCCAACGCGTCGTGGATCGTCGTGCGGCGGGGGTAATCGACAACGCGGACTTCCAGTGGATCAGTTTGTCATTGAATCAGGATGATTAACGTGGAACCAAGTGCTCACACAACCGCCGCGACTCATTCTGCCGTAGTGATCGGCATGGACGATGAGGCGGGCTATCGTACGGTCAGCAGCCTCGCGCTGGTGAGTCTGGTGTTCGGATTGGCCGCGCCGCTGTGCCTGATGGCGCCGCTGTTGTTCGCGTTTCCCATTGCCGGAGCGGTTCTCGCTTTGCTGGCGATCCGGCGAATCACGGTGAGCGATGGGGCGCTGATCGGCCGCGCGGCGGCTATGATCGGGCTCGCGCTCTCGATCGCCAGCATGACCGCCGCGTTCACACATACGACGCTGGCCCAAGAGCTGTTGTCGCGACAGGCCCGCGCGACTGCGCTCGAATGGATCGCGCTCTTGCAGGCCGGCGAAGTGGAGCCGGCGTTCGAGCAAACGGTGGCGAGCAAACAAGGCTCGCCGCCGCCTCCGCCCGCCGGCGCGCCCGAGGCGGCCGCCGAGCCACAGGTGCCGCCGATGGACACGTTTCGCGCAGATCCAATCGTCCACTTTTTACTCGCGCACGCCCAGGGAGCGCCGGTGCGCTATGTTCAGGACGAGGCGTTTGACCCCGGAGTGCGCGGCGACGCGAGCGTCCAGCAGCAATTTGAGATTGGTGCATCGGAAGAATCGGCCGGTGCGTCGACGACCTCAATTCAGCTCATCATGAAGCGCTCCCCCGGGTACAACGGCTCTCGGTCGCAATGGTTGGTGTCGGCCTATAAGAGTGACGACATTTCACCGCATCCGCCGGAACACGATCATTCGGTTCCTCACGATCACTAGTCAAAGCGATATCTTGCCGGTCGGATCGGCACAACCGGCAATCTTTGCCAGCCGCATCCGAGGCCGATCTGCGGGCTAGTTCCGAGAATGCGGTCGATGCCGAGTGCCATGTGTCCGCTACGGTTTCGGCAGCCGCCACATCTTGCCAAGGCCGCGTACTATGGCAAGATTTTCCGTGCCAATTTGGGCAAGCGCCCGTCCATAGCCGGTCGGCCGCGGGTCGATATGACTCACGAGGCGTTGGACTGATTCGGCGGACCCTCATCGAGCGAGTTGACGTTCGAGAAGGTCTCGCTATCACCTAACCAGATGCGATGCAAATTGGACGGACGGTCGCGTCGGTTATCGAAAGAGGAGTCGAAGCGGTGAAAATCTTGAAATGGATAATGAGTTTGGCCGTGCTGGCCATCTGGGTCGCCCCCGCGGCGGCACAGCAGTCGATTCAAACGGCGTTTAGTTACAATCTGGCCGACGAAGCCGCCGCTCCGGCGGAAGAGCCGGCCGCGGAAGAAGCGGCCGCTTCTTCTGGCTGCGGTTGCGAAGAAGCCAGTTGCGGCTGCGAGCCGAGCTGCGGTTGCGACGGCGGCTGCAGCTCGTGCGGCTGCAACGACTATGGT